>NZ_JBIUWM010000021.1:0-91315 GCF_044743445.1 Pseudomonas sp. NPDC087615
ATGAAAACTAAAAGTGGTGCTGCTAATCGGTTTCTGAAAACTGCTCACGGTATCAAGCACAAGCACGCTTTCAAGAGCCACATCCTGACTAAAATGTCGACCAAGCGTAAGCGTCAACTGCGCGGTAGCAGCTTGCTGCATCCGTCGGACGTCGCAAAAGTCGAGCGCATGCTGCGCCTTCGTTAATTTTAGTCAAGAATAGAGGAAGTAACTCATGGCTCGTGTAAAGCGTGGCGTCATGGCGCGTAAGCGCCACAAGAAGATTCTGAAACTTGCTAAAGGCTACTACGGTGCACGTTCGCGCGTATTCCGTGTTGCCAAGCAAGCGGTTATCAAGGCTGGCCAATACGCCTACCGTGACCGTCGTCAGAAAAAACGTCAGTTCCGCGCTCTGTGGATCGCTCGTATCAATGCTGGTGCTCGTGTTAACGGTCTGTCCTACAGCCGTCTCAACGCTGGCCTGAAAAAAGCGTCCATCGAGATCGACCGTAAGGTTCTGGCTGATCTGGCAGTGAACGAAAAAGCGGTGTTTGCTGCGATTGTCGAGAAAGCTAAAGCCACCTTGGCTTAAGTACCCCCGACAATCACCCTGCCTCACTTTCGTGGGGCCAGGTGGTAAACGTCTTAAATAGGGGAAGAGCCTTCAAGCTCTTCCCCTATTTTGTATCTGGAGTCTGTACATGGAAAACCTGGATGCGCTGGTCTCTCAAGCACTAGAGGCTGTGCAAAGCGCTGAAGATATCAATGCCCTGGAGCAAATCCGGGTTCAATACCTTGTCAAAAAGGGCGAGATGACTCATGTGATGAAGACACTGGGGAATATGCAGGCAGAAGAGCGTCCGCAAGTCGGCGCCCTGATCAACGTTGCCAAGGAACGTGTCACAGGCGTTCTCAATGCGCGCATGGCTCTGTTTGAAGAAGCTGAACTGGCTGCCAAACTGTCTGCCGAATCCATTGACGTGACGTTGCCGGGTCGCGGTCAGACCTCTGGTGGTCTGCATCCGGTTACTCGGACTCTGGAGCGTGTCGAACAGTTCTTCACGCGTATCGGCTACGGTATCGCCGAAGGCCCTGAAGTCGAAGACGACTATCACAACTTTGAAGCGCTCAACATCCCAGGCCATCACCCGGCCCGGTCGATGCACGACACTTTCTATTTCAACGCCAACATGTTGTTGCGCACCCATACCTCGCCGGTACAGGTCCGCACCATGGAATCGAAGCAGCCTCCGATCCGCATCGTCTGCCCAGGCCGTGTGTACCGTAGCGACTCCGATATCACCCACTCGCCGATGTTCCACCAGGTCGAAGGCCTGCTGGTTGATCGCGATATCAATTTTGCCGATCTCAAAGGCACGATCGAAGAGTTCCTGCGGGTCTTCTTCGAGAAGGAACTGGCCGTACGTTTCCGTCCTTCCTATTTCCCGTTCACCGAGCCGTCCGCTGAAGTCGACATGGAATGTGTGATGTGCAGCGGTAAAGGTTGCCGTGTCTGCAAGCAGACGGGCTGGCTGGAAGTGATGGGCTGCGGCATGGTTCACCCGAACGTGCTGCGCATGTCCGGTATTGATCCAGAGGAGTTCTCCGGCTTTGCCTTCGGCATGGGCGTGGAGCGTCTGGCCATGCTCCGTTACGGCGTGAACGACTTGCGTCTGTTCTTCGACAACGACTTGCGGTTCCTCGCGCAATTTCGCTAGTCGTAACGAATTCTTAGGAGAGCAGGATGAAATTCAGTGAACAATGGCTGCGTGGCTGGGTTAGCCCGCAGGTAAATCGCGACGAGTTGGTTGCTCGTCTATCGATGGCCGGTCTTGAGGTCGATAGCGTGACCCCGGCCGCCGGTGTATTCAGTGGCGTGGTAGTGGGCGAGGTGCTGAGTACCGAGCAGCACCCTGATGCCGACAAACTGCGTGTGTGCCAGGTCAGCAATGGCGCGGAAACCTTCCAGGTCGTGTGCGGAGCGCCAAATGTGCGCCCGGGCTTGAAGATTCCGTTCGCGATGATCGGTGCAGAACTGCCGGGCGATTTCAAAATCAAGAAGGCCAAGCTGCGCGGCGTTGAGTCCAACGGCATGCTGTGTTCGCAAGCCGAATTGCAAATCGGTGAAGGCAACGATGGTCTGATGGAGTTGCCGGCCGATGCGCCGGTGGGCGAAGACTTCCGCGTGTATCTGGACCTGGAAGACGCCAGCATCGAGGTCGACCTGACCCCCAACCGCGGTGACTGCCTGTCGCTGGCCGGTCTGGCCCGTGAAGTCGGCGCGCTGTATGCGGCTCCGGTCACCCGTCCGGTGGTCATGGCCATTCCTGCCGTGCACGACGAAGTGCGTTCGGTAGAAGTGCTGGCACCAGCCGCGTGCCCGCGTTACTTGGGTCGTGTCATCCGCAACGTTGACCTGTCCAAGCCAACCCCGCTGTGGATGGTTGAGCGTCTGCGTCGCGCTGATGTGCGTAGCATTGATGCTGCCGTCGACATCACCAACTACGTGATGCTCGAACTGGGCCAGCCGCTGCACGCCTTCGATCTCGCCGAAATCAATGGCGGCATCCGCGTGCGCATGGCTGAAGAAGGCGAGAAGCTGGTTTTGCTGGACGGTCAGGAAGTCAGCCTGCGCAGCGATACGCTGGTGATTGCCGACCATACCCGTGCCCTGGCGATTGCCGGTGTGATGGGTGGCGAGCACAGCGGTGTATCCGCGACCACTCGAGATGTGTTCCTTGAGAGTGCGTTCTTTGACCAGATCGCTGTCGCGGGCAAGGCCCGCTCGTACGGTCTGCACACCGATGCTTCGCACCGCTACGAGCGCGGTGTTGACTGGCAACTGGCCCGTGAAGCCATGGAGCGCGCCACTGGCCTGCTGCTGGAAATCACTGGTGGCGAAGCCGGCCCGATCATCGAGACCGTGAGCGAGCAGCACTTGCCGTCGATCGCCCCGATCACTCTGCGTGCGCAGCGCATCACCCAAATGCTGGGCATGGAAATGGATTCGGCACAGGTCGAGCGTCTGCTCAGCGGCCTGGGCCTGAGTATTTCCGCCGACGGAGCAGGGCAGTGGCGCGTTGAAGTGCCAAGCCATCGCTTCGATATCAGCCTGGAGGTCGACCTGATCGAAGAGCTGGCTCGTTTGTATGGATACAACCGTCTGCCGGTTCGTTACCCGCAAGCGCGTCTGGCGCCCCAAGCCAAGGCCGAAGCGCGGAGCGATCTGCCTGAATTGCGCCGTCTGCTGGTGGCTCGTGGTTATCAGGAAGCGATCACCTACAGTTTCATCGATCCGAAGCAGTTCGAACTGTTTAATCCGGGCGTCGAGCCGCTGTTGCTGGCCAATCCGATCTCCAACGATATGGCCGCCATGCGTTCGTCGTTGTGGCCCGGTCTGGTCAAGGCGTTGCAGCACAACCTGAACCGTCAGCAAGACCGCGTGCGCCTGTTCGAAAGTGGCCTGCGCTTTGTCGGCCAACTTGAAGGCCTGAAGCAAGAGCCGATGCTGTCCGGTGTTGTCTGCGGCAGCCGTCTGCCGGAAGGCTGGGCGCAAGGTCGCGATACTGTCGACTTCTTCGACGTCAAGGCTGATGTTGAAGCAGTGCTGGGCTTCGCCGGTGCTCTGGATTCGTTCACTTTCGCTCCGGGTAAACATCCGGCGCTGCACCCGGGTCAGACCGCGCGCATCGAGCGGGAAGGGCGTGAAGTCGGCTTCATCGGCGCAATCCACCCCGAATTGTCGAAAGCCCTCGGTCTCGACCGGCCAGTCTTCGTTTTCGAACTGGTTCTGGCTGAAGTGGCGCTCGGTAAAATGCCGAAATTCCACGAGTTGTCGCGCTTTCCTGAGGTGCGTCGTGACCTTGCACTGATTGCGCACAAAGACGTCGCGGCCTCGGCCGTATTGGACGTAATACGTGAAAATGCAGGCGAATGGCTCACAGATCTCAGGCTGTTTGACGTGTATCAGGGTAAAGGTATTGATCCTGATAGAAAAAGCCTTGCAGTTGGCTTGACCTGGCAGCATCCATCGCGCACTCTTAATGACGATGAGGTGAATTCGACGACGCAAAATATCCTCACCTCGCTCGAACAAAGGTTGAACGCCACGTTAAGGAAGTGACGTATGGGGGCTTTGACGAAAGCTGAGATGGCGGAACGTCTGTATGAAGAGTTGGGCCTGAACAAGCGGGAAGCCAAGGAATTGGTAGAACTGTTTTTCGAGGAAATCAGGCACGCTCTTGAAGACAACGAGCAGGTCAAGTTGTCCGGTTTCGGCAACTTTGACCTTCGGGACAAGCGCCAGCGGCCTGGCCGCAACCCGAAAACGGGGGAAGAAATCCCGATCACGGCTCGCCGTGTGGTCACCTTTCGTCCAGGGCAGAAGTTGAAGGCCCGAGTTGAGGCTTATGCTGGAACCAAGTCATAACGACGAACTTCCCGTTATCCCGGGCAAACGTTACTTCACCATAGGTGAAGTCAGCGAGCTGTGTGCTGTAAAGCCACACGTGCTGCGTTACTGGGAGCAGGAGTTTCCTCAACTCAACCCTGTCAAACGCCGCGGAAATCGCCGGTATTATCAGCGCCAGGATGTGCTGATGATCCGGCAGATTCGTGCGCTCCTTTACGATCAGGGTTTCACCATCGGCGGCGCACGCTTGCGGCTGTCCGGCGATGAAGCCAAAGATGACACCACCCAATACAAACAGATGATCCGGCAGATGATTGCGGAGCTCGAAGATGTGTTAGTTGTACTCAAGAAATAAAAAGCAGCGTTTGAATACTTCCAGTTTTCAAACGCTTGCGATATATTCTTGATCGCTCTTCGAGGCGAAGAGCGAGTTACAAAACCAGTCGGGGCGTAGCGCAGTCCGGTAGCGCACTAGCATGGGGTGCTAGGGGTCGAGTGTTCGAATCACTCCGTCCCGACCATATTTTTCAATGACTTAGGCCAATGTTCACAGCATTGGCCTTTTTCATGCGTGTGATATTTGCGTGGCATCTCCATTTTCGACGATGGTCTCGACAGAATCAGACTCGAGCAGCGGGATGTTGAGGAAGAAAAATCTCGTTCTACGTCTTTAGCTTCAGCATGACTGTTCAAGAGGTGTAAGCATGCAGCTTCTAATAGGGGCATGGCGGCAACTGCAGGCGCGCGTTCAGCAACGAGCAGCGCTGTAGGCGCGGTGGTGTATCCCGGGCAATATCTGCTCTATCTATGTATAAGCGGTATCATCACCTTATTCAGCAATATGAGTACCGCATCTAAAGAAGCGACGGTTCCTACCACCTCGCTCTTTACCCGGATTCGCTTTGTTATCAGAAGGAGAAAAAAAGATGAAACGGATTTTTTTGATCGGGCTGTTCGCGGCATTACTTGCCGGTTGTGGTGATCCAAAACTGGACGCAACCACCGAAGGATCCTTGCAGGAGTCGTCTAAAAAAGTTGCTGAAAATCTGTCCCCTGACGAGAAGAAACAGTTTGCGGCAGACCTGGTGCTGATTGCCTTGAGCAATTTGAGTCTCGGAAATACATCGCTGGTCGGGGTACAGCAGAACAATAGTTTAAGTCTCGACGGAAAGACGGCTGCTGACGTGAATGCGATGGCGACGACTATTCGCGCAGCGACCGAGCAGAAGAAAAAAGAGCAGGCGTTGTTGGAAATCAAGGAGCTGAAGTCCAAGGCTGCTTCTGCCGAGATTGCAAAAAGCGAGCTGGCGAAGTTCGCCGTATCGAGATCCAGACTTCTGGAGCAGCAGGCTGACAAGTACTCGAAGATTGCTCAGCCGGTTATCGAGTTGACGGTGCAGAACGGCACTTCGCATCCAATCTCACGGGCGTACTTCAAGGGCTCCATTGCCAGTCCTGAACGAGCCGTTCCATGGTTTGTCGACGCGTTCAATTATGAAATCAGCGGTGGCTTGGAGTCTGGTGAAGGCGCGACCTGGCAACTCTTGCCCAACAAGTTCGGCAAGTGGGGCAAGATTGAAGCGCCGGCAGGAGCCATTTTCACCGTTGAGGTCTACCGGCTTGATGGCCCGGATGGCAAGGCGCTTTTTGATGCTGGTGGTCTGAGTGAGAGTGAACAGGCGCGACTGGACGCCCTGCAAAATCAGTATGGTCCCGCTTGATAGCCTGACTTGCATAAACCCGCTGCGGCGGGTTTTTTCTGTCTATTGATCCGCATAACGCTTCAGGTTCTCTTACCTGAGGTCTTTTGCGCGTTATCGATGCAAAGCGAGTAATAAGTTTTCTGAAATTCAGCGATCAAGTCCTGTTGCATCTTAACGTTCGGCTGCCGCGGAAAGTCGTAGGCTTTTCCGATCAATCCCTTGTACAAATTGCCCACATATTCGCTTTCTTTTCCCGCAGTGTCGGCCATCTCTAACACGGTTGTGAGGGGCACGCCTTCTTGTCTGGCCTTCATGATTGCTCTGGCCGAGTTTTCTACGCGTTGGCACTCTTCCAAAAGCTCATTTGGCAAATTGGCGCTATTAACCGCAAGGCTGGTGAACATTACCGTTGCTGCTATAAAAACTCGTTTGATCATGACGCGCCATCCCTGATTTTGAGCATGAACTTTATCATTCATAGCTCAGCGCCACTATCTGATGCGGATGGTCAATTTAAAGGTCAGGGAAAGTTCACCGCCCGGACTTGATCGCTGATGCTTTGCCCCCGAGGTTTTTCAGGAGCCAGCCCCTCATGGTGCGACCCGACGCCAAAGTCGAAAAGGTATACCTCTACCCAAGCCCTTAGACTTTCGAAAATCCATCGATGGCCTGGCCGTTCTGGTCGAGTTAGCTATTAAAGTCGGGGTGTTCGAGCTTGGGGTAAACAAGCAACCCGACTGGGAGACGATCGAACGAGCCTACCGGGTTGGTCTGCTTTCCCTGCGCGCCTTTGCTGCTTACCATTTACCTTCGTAGCTGGCACGGTCTCGCTGCCTTTTTGCGCTCTTTGACTTCAGATCGTTGAACATCTTCTCGATATTTGCGTCGATGATTTCCCGTCCTGCCCTGTCGCCAAGGCCAATCGGTGAAATCTGCGGTCCCGCCACTGGCGTTAGACTGGGGTTGTTGCGCCAGCGATGTATTGGCCCGCTGCTGGATACGATTTATATCGCCGCTTTTAAAGCCTTTCCGAGAAAATCATCGTTTGGTTCTGCGCCACCACCTAATGCTGGGCCATTGAATGCAGGACTCCTCCGGTGTTCTGGACCGCAAGGAAATATCTTCTACACGGCTCAGGTATTAACACCCGGCAAACTGTGCGTCTGCCGGGAGTGAAAAGCGTTTAAGGCATCAAGACAGAGTCGACAACGTGGATCACGCCGTTTGACTGCATCACGTCCGCGATGCTGATACTTGCTTTACCGCCTTTGGCATCTGCCACCCAAAGCTTACCGTCGTGAAGCTTGAGGTTCAGCGATTCACCTTGAACTGTTTTCAACACAACGTCGCCGCCGTTCTTTTTGGCGTCGGCCATCAGTTGTGCAGATGTGTGAGTGCCGGGCACAACGTGGTAGGTCAGGATTTTAGTCAGGTCGGCTTTGTGTTCAGGCTTGACCAGAGTATCGACGGTGCCTGCTGGCAGCTTGGCAAAGGCTTCGTTTGTCGGAGCGAATACGGTGAAGGGGCCTTTGCTGTTGAGCGTATCAACCAGCCCTGCAGCCTTGACTGCTGCTACGAGAGTCGTGTGGTCCTTCGAGTTGACCGCATTTTCTACGATGGTTTTGTTTGGGTACATCGCTGCGCCTCCGACCATCACAGAGTCGGCGGCAAAGCTGAGCGTTGCAGTTACGCAGAGGATAGCGAAGCAGGCTGCCGCAGCAATTTTTTTGTAAAAGGCATGCATGATGTATCTCCTTGGCTCTTATGCCCTCCGAGTGAGGGTATTGAATCTACGAGCCAACGATCAAAGTGGATGCACCGGTTCATAAAATAATTTTCTGAGTGCTGTGCTTGCTTGCTCAGCTTTCTGATTATTGCCGCAGTACGCTGGACGATCTTCTATAAGTGACGTGAGGGCCCGGCCCTTCGCCGGGCTTGTTTAAATACAGTTCAGCGCGTATCCACCTCTTTTATGATCTCGGTGGATGATCTGTCTCTGCGCCTCCGAACTCTGGTAATGAGCGCATGTACCGGATGGAGGATGGCGGTAAGCACGCTAAGCAGCATGATGATGAAGATGATGATCAGCGGGACGCTTTCATGCGAGAACATGGTGGTTTACTCCTGTAGTCACTATGTCGGAACCCGCAGACTAGACGCATAGAACCCTGTTTTCGATGAACGTATATTCATCCTCAGACGCTCGAGCTGTGCTACGGCAGTGCTGTGCGCAGTCGTCGACCAAACGTGTGCTTTAGGTCACGAATCCTTATGGATGCATACCCAGGGTGAGCGGGGCGAAGGTTTTCCTCTGGCCGCACTCATTGCTCCATTGGTTGCCGTTGTGTCCGTCGCTTTCCATCAGGAGTGTGGAAAGAAACACCCCGATAGGGTTCTCTCGCTGGACCAATTCATATCGTTACATACGCATATGCCTGAAAAGCTGGCGAATCATGTCCCCGAAGTCGCTACAGAACTGAAGTACAAAAGTGAAGTAGAGACGGCGGTCATGAAAATAAAGACAGAGGCCGACCAAGACTTGTTGGAAGTGTTATGTGATAGCTATTACCGAGAAGTGACCCAGCGGTAATAGCGCGCGCTCGCAGAGAGGCTCGGGCGGTTTTCGTCAGGCTGACGTGGCACCGTCCTGTGAAATGCTGAGGCAGTAGGATTCGGTTTTCACACATCCTGCTCATGCTCCATGCAATGAATGCATCCCGGGCCTGGCGAATCGCTGGGTACTGGTAACGTTCGCCCGGCGAGTTCCAGTTGAAAATCAATCTCGGCGTCAACCCAACTTGCGAACTCGGCCGCTGCGTAATGAAACGCGCGCTCTAGCTCTTTCATATCCGGCGCGTCGTCTGATGCATCCAGCCAAGCCTTTTTGGCAATACGGTAATCCTCCAGGACCGACAAAGTATCCTCATCAAGTCTGATAGCCACCGGGGCCGATAGGATCTTGCGGGGGGCGGTCCATTTCATGGTGGTTTTACCTTTACCAAGAGCACACCGAACAAAGGGAAGACGAGGCGCCGGCGACAGCCTTGCAAGCGCCATTTGTCCATCCCCGAGAACTGCACGCATCAACGATGGCCAGATGGCTATGTTGCAAAGGCCGAAAAGCTATAGCAGCTCTCAGAGACAGGGTTAAAACGCACAGGCCTCTCCTGCGAAGTTACGACATGTGCGGCTGCGATCCAGCCTCAAACGGCCATCCCCAGTGAGCCGAGTCGGGTTCCACAAGCTGATGAAAATGTTCCGAAATCGACTCTACCAACCCGGCATCACTAAGCAGGTCCAGCCCTGGATAGGGCCTGCCGTTGTAGTCCCCGGTATGTGTCAGCACTTTCTCGACACTGCCACTTTCCTCGTAAAGCTTCCTTATCCCAAGGCACTCCTGTTCCTTACTGTCGGTCGAGCGCAGGGCGTAATGAATGGCCAATGCGGCACCGAACTCCAGGGCGGGCGTTTCGATTCCGTGTTTTCTGGCTAGATCGATGCTGCTCAGAATGCGCTCGTTGCGTTGCAATTTGCGCAGGGGATCGCGGCCTACGCGTGCGCAAGGGTCCTTGAAGGAAGTCTTGCAGCGCTCCAAAAAGGTCTGAGCAAACGCGGCGACCGCCTCGTTCATCTGCGCATTGTCTGCCAACAAGGCGGGAGCAACCTCCTGGCGGATCAGCCGCTCGGCCAAAGCGCTTACACGCGAGTCCCCCATGCCTTGGCCCACCCACGAATATCCCAGCAGGCTGGCATACCAGGCAATAATCGCGTGAGGACCGTTCCAAAGACGATTCTTGATGACCTGGATCTGGGCAATGTCATCTACGGTTTTCACTTGGCGCAGTCGCTCCAGCAGATCGCTGCCGCGTTCCACATACAGAGGCATATCCGGCTCGCTATTGAACAGGATCAAATGCATCTGGTTAAGTGCGCTGCTGGACTGGGCGAACGGGCGAAAGCGACCAATCAGCCGTTCGTATTCAGGTACCGGAGTGGCAAGCTTGGGTACCATGCTCGGTTCCTCGTCCATGCTGTTCTGGAACATTTGCGACTTGATTCGCAGTTGTCGCAGCAGGGCATCTTTGCTGATCTTGGAGACGATTCGGCTGACAACGGTTTCGGCAAAGTGGGTCTTGTTCAGGATCTGCTGGCAGATTTCCACAGAGCACAGCAGCGCCAATTCCGCTTCGACGTGTCGGCGAACGAAGGCGGCGCCACCCACTTTGTTCAACACGATCAAAATGGTTAGTTCGCGGCCGCGGCGTTCAAAGCGTCGCAGCAGTCCCTTGGCGATCACCCCAGCTTGTTTGCGGATGGCTTGCTCAGGCAGGCTGAGACCAACGATTTCAGCGACGTCATACATGTCGATCACCGCTTCGGCGTCGTCCATATCGATCATTCTGAGGTTTTCGATGGTCTGGTCGAAGGACGTGGCACCGTAACGCACGCTGAACCGACCGAAGGCGTCGACCGTCTCGCGCAGCATCCGCGAGCGGGTCGCGGCAATGATTTCACAGGGCCGGGTGTAGCCGTCCCAGTGGGAGAACACTTGCGTCAAGTAGCCACCACCGATCGCACCGAAACCATGAATACCCACGCGGAACTGGTTCAGCGCCTGGGGGAAAGGCTCGCTCAGTTCAGGTGTGCCCAAGTGGGGAATGCACTCGCTGATGTCTGCGAGAAACTCGTGCATGCTGCCATAAGCCTTGAGCGCGCCGGCTTTGACCTCAGTGGCAGGTGGTTTGATGTCTTCGATCAGGATCGGTTGCCCTTCGGCACGGATCGCCGACAGCAGGCCGTTTTCAGAGTCTTCGACCATGAAACAACTGCCAGGCGCGCAATTGAGGGCACTGGCTGCGCGCAAGAAAATCTCGGGATGGGGCTTGCCTTGGCTGACTTCATCGCCACACACGGTAATGTCGAAGTACTTGAGCACGTTCGCATTGATCAGGTATTCCTCGGCGATGGCTCGGCGGCTTGAGGTGGCGACTGCCATGGTCAAGCCGCATTTGCGCAACCGCTCCAGCACCTCCAGCAAGCCCGCTTTGATGGGGACGCCGTGATCACGCACGTACTCCAGTTCCAGCTCATCGGCCCGCTGGCGGATCTGCGCGTAGGGGAAATCTTCACCGTTGTGCGCCTTCGCGAGCGCTTCGGCCTTCTTCGCGCTCAGGCCCAGTGAGCCGATCAAGGTTTCCTCGCTGAGCGGCTTGCCGAAAATTTCTTTGGACGCTTGTTTGAGGGTTCTGAAGCGCAGGCGCTCAGTGTCAAACATGGTGCCATCCATATCGAAGATGGCGCTGAGTATTCTCTTCCCCTGGAAAAAAATCATTGGCTGATGCTCCTTGTAACGTGGGAACGCTCACAACCGGTCAACCTCGTGTAGGAGGCGGTGCGGCAGCATTCTGTCGTGACCCGAAGTTGACGCCGTTTGAGGCTGGATGCCGACCGGTCTGTGTTTCACTCAAGTGAGTGATGAATTCAGATAGAAAAAGCCAGGCGAGCAGAACTCACCGTGACGAACCACAACGTGGTGGCGCCGGTTCAGTGACTATCGATCAGAAGGGCAGGCGGAGGGACGTAACGATGGCGCCGATAGGCGTAGCTGCCAGACAATCGAGTTGGCATGCAGTGTGAAGCGGAGTGTGTGGAGCGCTGAATAACGGACCCTGTGGCTACATTCAAGTAGTGTTTGACGTAAGGCCCACAGTGCGCAATCAGGGATGCATACGGTGGGCCGGACTGGCGATTGATGTGTGTGACTCCATGCATACGGCTTGATAACTTCCTACGAATTGGCTAGTCGTTTTTTAGCAATAGCATGTAGGAGACGCCTAAATCAAGGACGCTGGCCGTGCAGTCGGAACATCAATTGAGTTTGCAGTGAACGGTTTGGCCATCTATTCAGACTGCTTGCGTTTGTCGATGGAACTGGGAGATCACGCGCTTTCGCTCGGCTTGCAGTGAGGTTTCATGATGTTTTAACGATAAGTTTTATTTTTTTTGAAACGTATAAACCCCCAGACCACAAGGCCTGGCGCCATGCCCCTTGGACAGGTTGGCGCATCCCGTTGCAGCTCAAGCGGTTGCGCTGAAACGTTTCGAGTGCGATAAAAAAAAGGGAAACGACACGAGAATTGTAAAAAAGATGATTTTCGAACGCGTATTCACTCTTCAAAATCCGCTCCCCTCAGCGGAAATTCTTGCCGTTCAACCTCATAGAGGCCATTTCATTCGGTATCGCCAACGTCGTGCTGTAACAAAGGACCGGACCCATGAGAAATCCATCCACTGCGAACGCTCAACTCGCCGAGAAAACCAGTATCCCTTACCCCGGGAGCTTCGTCGGCCTGACTGACGTGATCTCTGCGCTGCAAACCGGCCTGTATGCGCTGAGGGCGCTGATGACAAAATCTCTGCACGATCCAGCGCCCGGCATGCGTCCTGCTTCCACCTTTGTCCGCATCAGACCTCGCCGACATTGACCCAGCGCTGTTCCCGCGCCGCCATTCGAATGGCTGTCGCCAGTCGCTCGACTTCCAGGGCTTGTTCGAAATCAGTGCCGGCTTGTCCTTGGCCGGCCAGGGCCATGATCAGCTCATGAACCTCCAGCGTCTTCAACTCGTTGTAACCCAACTGATGCCCCGGCGCCGGACTGAACGCTGCGTAACCGGGCAGGTTCGGCCCGGCCAGTAAACGCTGGAAACCGTCCTGGCCTGCACGGCACAGGCGTAATTCATTCAAGCGCTCCTGGTCGAACGTCAGGGTCCCGTGTGTGCCACTGATCTCGAAGCTCAGATGATTCTTGTAGCCATGCTTGAGCCAACTGCTGCTAAAGGTTCCACGCGCGCCGCTGACGAAGCGCAGCAATGCATGCGTCTGATCGTCGACGGCAATTGTGCGTTGTTGCTGACTACCGGCGGTGGTGGGGCGCTGGCGGTGCACGGTCTGGGAGTCGGCGCAGACCGCTTCGACATTGCCCATCAGGTAGCGCGCCATGCCCAGCAAGTGGCTACCCAGATCCGCTAATGCGCCACCGGCATGTTCGGCTTCACAGCGCCATGACCAGGGGGACGCGGGATCGGCCATGAAGTCTTCGCTGAATTCGCCTTGAAAACTGATGATCTCGCCCAGTTTGCCGCTCTGAATCAACTCCCGGGCCAGCCCGATGATCGGGTTGTGCTGGTAGTTGTAGCCGACACGGGTGACGACGCCGGCATCCTTGGCCGCCAGGTGCATGGCATTGGCTTGTTCAAGGTTAACCGCCAGCGGTTTTTCGCAGTACACAGCCTTGCCAGCGGCAATAGCGGACATGGCCATCGGGTAGTGCAGGTGGTTGGGCGTGGTGATGGCGATCAGGTTTACTTTGGGATCGTCGATTAATGGCTGCCAATCGCCATAGGCCTGCTCAAAGCCCCAGGCAGTGGCGCATGCTTGCGCACGAACGTGATCGGCGTCCGCCAGGGCGGCCAGGCGAAGTGTGAAGGGCAGTTCGAAGGCCGCACTGACGTTGCGAAAGGCCAAGGCATGGGCGCGGCCCATGAAACCTGTGCCGATCAGTCCGATTCCGAGTTCGCGCATGGCAGGATCCTCTAAATTCTTGTTTTCAGAGAATCAGCTTATAGAATAATTATTCTTTATTGGCAATTAATGGAATAAATATTTACAGGTGAGTGCGCAGGCGCTGCCAGCGATGGGGTAGGGAGGGCGTTACGTGCGCAGCCGTAACGCCACGTCTCGATCAGTCTTCGAACCCGACCTGCTCGTGAATATCATCGACCTTCAACTCCAGTCGATACGCCACGGCGATAAACAGCGCCTGGCACAGGCACAGGGTCGCACTCAATGAGCGGAACGCAAATGAACTGCCTTCGTTGACCAGCAGCAGGGTGTTGGCGCGCTTGGCCAAGGGCGAGAGATTGCTGTCGGTGATGATCAGGGTTTTCGCCTGTTGATGCTGGGCGATACGCAGGCAATGCTGAGTTTCCTTGCCGTATGGCGTGAAGCTGATAGCGATCACCAGGTCATTGGCGCGCACGCTGCGCATTTGCTCGCGGTAGCTGCCGCCGAGCCCCGAGACCAGGTGGATTCGTTTGTTGGTGTGTTGCAGGTTGTAGACCAGGTAATCGGCTACCGCGAACGAACGGCGCACGCCGACCACGTAGATGTTGTCCGCATTCACCACCATGTCCACGGCCTTGTCGAAGGCCTGGTCATCGAGCTCCAGTCCCAGTCGTTCGATGCCCGACAGGGTTGCGTTGATGCACTCGCGCGCCAGGTCGCCGCCGCTGGCTTTCTGCGATTTGTTGGCGATCATGCTGCGAATACGCTGCTGGTAGTTCTGCACCGGCGTGGTTTTGTGGGTATACGCCTCGCGGAACAACGCCTGCATTTCGCTGAAGCCGCTGAAGCCGAAACGCTGGGAAAACCGCACGATGGCCGACGGGTGCACTTCGCACTCGCGGGCAATGTCGCTGATGCGGTCGACCATGATCCGGTCGCTTTGCTGGCTCATGTAACTGGCGATGCGTTTGAGCTGGCGCGGAAGGCTGTCGTATTCATTGGTGATCAGCTGCAGCAGACGCTCGGCATTGATCGGGGGGCTGGTGAGATCGCTCTCGGGCGTGCTCTCGGTCGTAGCCGGCTGATCGGTGCGGGACATAGGGAATCCTTCAGGCTGTTCTTATAGGGACGATTTTTCACTTCGTCCCCTGGCAATAGGTTTGCAGTGCGCAGTCTACAGGGTAGGCAAGAACAAAATCTTGAGCTTGCAGTCGTGCGAAGCGTGCTGAAACGATGCACGGTCTCTGGAACGCTTGTACCGGAGCCTGTTAGAAAAAATATTCCACGTAAAAATTATTTGGAATAATTATTGATTGTTCGGTCCCGGTCGTTTTAGTCTGCATCCACCAAGAGTGTTCGGCGCGGTCATCGTCCTGAGCACAGGCTGATAAAAATAACAGGAGCCAGCATGGGCCAGACTCGTTTTGCCAGTGGACGTCAGTTGGATCTGATTTGCCTGGGGCGCCTTGGCGTCGACCTCTATGCGCAGCAAGTCGGCGCGCGGTTGGAAGATGTTTCAAGTTTCGCCAAATACCTCGGCGGATCGTCCGCCAACATCGCTTTCGGTACGGCTCGATTGGGCCTCAAGTCGGCGATGCTGAGCCGGGTAGGAGACGACCATATGGGCCGCTTCCTGGTGGAATCCCTGGCCCGCGAAGGTTGTGACGTCAGTGGCATCAAAGTCGATCCGGAGCGCCTGACCGCCATGGTCCTGCTGGGCCTCAAGGATCGCGAAACCTTTCCATTGGTCTTCTACCGCGAAAACTGCGCCGACATGGCGTTGCGGGCTGAAGACATCAGCGAAGCCTTCATCGCTTCCAGCAAAGCCTTGCTGATTACCGGCACCCACTTCTCCACCGATGGCGTCTACAAGGCGAGCATCCAGGCGCTGGATCATGCCGAGAAACACAACGTCAAACGGGTGCTGGACATCGACTATCGCCCAGTGCTCTGGGGGCTGGCCGGCAAGGCTGACGGGGAAACACGCTTCGTCGCCGATCAGAGCGTCAGTCAGCACGTGCAAAAAATCCTCCCGCGTTTTGACCTGATCGTCGGCACTGAAGAGGAGTTTCTGATGGCTGGCGGCTCCGAGGATTTGCTCACGGCGTTACGCAATGTCCGCCGGCTGAGCGCTGCAACGTTGGTGGTCAAACTCGGCCCGCAAGGTTGCACGGTGATTCATGGCGTGATCCCGGTTCGTCTCGAAGACGGCGCCATTTATCCAGGCGTGCGAGTGGAGGTGCTCAATGTGTTGGGTGCCGGCGACGCCTTTATGTCGGGCTTGCTCAGTGGTTGGCTGGAGGATGCGAGCGACGAGCGCTGCTGTCAGTTGGCCAATGCCTGTGGTGGTCTCGTGGTTTCACGCCACGCTTGCGCCCCGGCCATGCCGACCCGCGCCGAACTCGAATATCTGTTTAACAGCCCGGTGCCGATTACCCGGCCGGATCAGGATGGGGTGTTGCAACGCCTGCATCAGGTCAGCGTGCCGCGCAAACAATGGAAGCAACTGTTCATTTTTGCTTTCGACCATCGCGGGCAATTGGTGGAACTGGCGCACAAGGGCGGTCGCGACCTGAGCGCGATTGGCGAACTCAAGCAACTCTTTATCAAAGCCGTGGAGCGGGTCGAAGCTGATTTGCACAAGCAAGGTATCGAGGCCGATGTCGGGTTGCTGGCCGATCAACGCTTTGGCCAGGACTCGCTGAACGCTGCCACTGGCCGTGGCTGGTGGGTAGCGCGACCGGTGGAAGTGCAAGGTTCGCGTCCATTGGCTTTCGAGCATGGTCGCTCCATTGGCAGCAACCTGATCGCCTGGCCGCAGGAGCAAATCATCAAGTGCCTGGTGCAATTCCACCCCGACGACGAGCCGTTGCTGCGACTGGAACAGGAAGCGCAGATCAAGGGTTTGTATCAGGCATCCCAGGTCAGCGGTCATGAACTGCTGCTGGAAATCATCCCACCCACTGATCATCCCTCGCCCCATCCAGACGTGTTGTATCGCGCCCTCAAACGGCTCTACAACCTGGGTATTTATCCGGCCTGGTGGAAAATCGAAGCGCAGAGCGCCGAGGAGTGGAAGCAACTCGACGAACTGATTCAGGCGCGTGATCCGTATTGCCGAGGCGTGGTGTTGCTGGGGCTGAATGCGCCGACAGCAGCCCTGGCCAAAGGGTTTCAACAGGCCAGCCAGAGCCAGACTTGCCGTGGTTTCGCCGTGGGCCGGACGATTTTCCAAGAGCCGAGCCGCGCGTGGATGGCGGGTGAAATCGACGATGAAGCGCTGATCCGCCAGGTGCAGGACACGTTTGTCGAACTGATCGATGCCTGGCGCACGGCCCGAAGCTGATCATTTTCAATGTGTGAACACTGAACCTGTGGGAGCGAGCTTGCTCGCGATAGCGGTCTGACAGTTACATCTATGTTGAATGTGCTGCCCTCATCGCGAGCAAGCTCGCTCCCACAGGGTTTTGTGTCGCTCTTACTGGTTAGGTAAAACAATAAAAGGTGCAGCCATGCCCGCTATTCGAATTGGCATCAACCCGATCTCCTGGAGCAACGACGACTTGCCGTCCCTCGGTGGCGAGACGCCGCTGAGCACCGCATTGAGCGAAGGCAAGGAAATTGGCTACGAAGGTTTCGAACTCAACGGCAAGTTTCCCAAAGACGCCAAGGGTGTCGGCGATGTACTGCGTCCCTACGACCTGGCGTTGGTGTCCGGCTGGTATTCCAGTCGTCTGGCCCGCCGTTCGGTGGCCGAAGAAATCGACGCCATCGGCAGCCATGTCGAACTGTTGGCGAAAAACGGCGCCAAGGTGCTGGTGTACGGTGAAGTCGCCGACTCCATTCAAGGCCAACGCATCCCGCTGGTTGAACGCCCGCGTTTTCACACCGAACACGCCTGGCAGGAATACGCCGACAAGCTCACGGAACTGGCACGTTTCACCCTGTCCCAAGGCGTTCGCCTGGCCTATCACCATCACATGGGCGCTTACGTTGAATCCCCGGCCGACATCGACAAGTTGATGGCGCTGACCGGCAGTGAAGTCGGTTTGCTGTTCGATTCGGGCCATTGCTACATGGGGGGCGGCGAACCCCTGAAGGTGCTGGGCAAACACATCGAACGCATCTGCCATGTGCATTTCAAGGACGTGCGCAAACCGGTGGTGCAACTGGCGCGCAACAACCTGTGGAGTTTCCCGGACTGCATCATCAACGGCACGTTCACGGTGCCCGGTGATGGCGATATCAACTTCGGCGCCTTGCTCGACGTACTGCTGGCCGCCGATTACCACGGCTGGCTGGTGGTCGAAGCCGAACAGGACCCTGCGGTGGCGCCGAGTTATGTCTACGCCAAAAAAGGCTACGACACCCTGCGCACGCTGCTCGACGAGAGGACTGCATGATGAGCCTGCTGGTCAAAAGCAATGCCCGTGGCCGGACCATGGTCGAGCTGGGTAAAGATGAGTTGGAGTATGTCGGTTTCGCCGCGTACCGCTTGAGTCTGGGCGAGACCCTGCCAGTGTCTGCCGGTGATAAAGAACTGTGCCTGGTGCTGCTCAGCGGCCGGGTCAGCATCAAGGGCGAAGCGCCGGGGCAGGGCGCGTTCGACTGGGACAACCTCGGCGATCGTCAGTCGGTGTTCGAAGACAAATCCCCGTTCGCCGCGTATTTGCCACCCGGCAGTCAGGCGCAAGTGGTCGCGCTCAGCGAAGCACAAATCGCGGTATGCGCCGCCCCCGGTTCCGCGAGCAGCGGCCTCGGCCCACGGCTGATCAAACCCGACACCATGAAGCGCAGCGTGCGCGGTAAAGGCGCCAATACCCGTTATGTCTGCGACATTCTGCCGGACACCGAACCGGCCCATTCGCTGCTGGTGGTGGAAGTGCGTACGCCGTCGGGTCACTCGTCCAGCTACCCGCCGCACAAGCACGACACCGACGATTTGCCGCACCAGAGTTTTCTTGAAGAAACCTATTACCACCAGATCAACCCGCCCCAGGGCTTCGTGTTCCAGCGGGTCTACACCGACGATCGCAGCATCGATCAGGCCATGGCCGTGGAAAACAGCGACCTTGTTGTCGTGCCCAAGGGTTATCACCCGGTGAGTGTGCCGTACGGCTACGAGTCGTATTACCTGAATGTGATGGCCGGCCCGAAACGCGTCTGGCAGTTCCATAACGATCCGCAGCACCGTTGGCTGCTTGATCTGTGAACTGAAAAGCCCGAATTCCAACTTCTGCATGGAGAACACGATCAATGAGCGACGCCCCGGTCATCGGCCATTACATCCACGGTCAAGTGCAAGACAGCAACAGTGAGCGCTTCAGCAACGTTTTCAACCCGGCCACCGGCAGCGTCCAGGCGCGCGTCGGGCTGGCCAGCCAGAAAACCATAGACGAAGCCGTTGCCTCGGCCCTGAAAGCCTTCCCGGCCTGGTCCGAACAATCGTCCCTGCGCCGTTCGCGGGTGATGTTCAAGTTCAAGGAGCTGCTCGACCAGCATCACGATGAACTGGCAGAAATCATCAGCCGCGAACACGGCAAAGTGTTTTCGGACGCCAAAGGCGAAGTCACCCGGGGTATTGAGATCGTCGAGTACGCCTGTGGAGCGCCGACCCTGCTGAAAACAGATTTCAGCGACAACATCGGCGGCGGCATCGATAACTGGAACCTGCGTCAGCCGCTGGGCGTGTGTGCCGGCGTCACGCCATTCAACTTCCCGGTGATGGTGCCGCTGTGGATGATCCCGCTGGCGCTGATCACCGGTAACTGCTTCATCCTCAAACCGTCCGAGCGTGATCCGTCCGCCAGCGTGCTGATGGCCCGACTGTTGAGCGAAGCCGGTTTGCCGGACGGCGTGTTCAACGTGGTCCAAGGCGACAAGACGGCGGTGGACGCGTTGCTGCAACACCCGGACATCGAGGCGATTTCCTTTGTCGGCTCGACGCCGATTGCCGAGTACATCCACCAGCAAGCCACCGCCCGGGGCAAGCGTGTGCAGGCACTGGGCGGGGCGAAAAATCACATGATCGTCATGCCCGACGCAGACTTGGATCAAGCGGCAGATGCCCTGATCGGCGCGGCGTACGGCTCGGCCGGCGAGCGCTGCATGGCGATTTCGATTGCCGTGGCGGTGGGCGATGTCGGCGACCCACTGATTGCCAAACTGCTGCCGCGTATCGATCAGTTGAAAGTCGGCAACGGCCTGAAGGGCGACAGCGACATGGGACCGTTGGTCACCGCCGAGCACAAGGCCAAAGTCGAAGGTTTTATCGACGAAGGCGTAACTCAGGGCGCACGACTGATCGTCGACGGCCGAAACTTCAAGGTACCGGGCGCCGAGAACGGTTTCTTCGTCGGCGCGACGCTGTTCGACAACGTCACGACGGAAATGAGCATCTACCAACAGGAAATTTTCGGCCCGGTGCTGGGCATCGTGCGGGTGCCGGATTTCGCCAGCGCCGTCGCGTTGATCAACGCCCACGAATTCGGCAACGGCGTGTCCTGTTTCACCCGCGACGGTGGCATTGCCCGAGCCTTCGCCCGCACCATCAAGGTCGGCATGGTCGGCATCAATGTGCCGATTCCAGTGCCAATGGCCTGGCATTCTTTCGGCGGCTGGAAACGCTCGCTGTTCGGCGATCACCATGCTTACGGCGAAGAAGGCATTCGCTTCTACAGTCGCTACAAAAGCGTGATGCAGCGCTGGCCCGACAGTATCGCCAAGGGCCCGGAATTCAGCATGCCAACGGCCAATTAATTCACCTGTGCGGAGAACAACAATAATGAGCAAACCCCTGCGTTTCGCCCTGAACCGTATGGTCGCCCCACGCTTGTCCCTGCCGGCGTTCATCGACTTGGCGGTGGCCCTCAAGGCCGACGCCATCGAACTTCGCAACGACCTTAAAGGCGTCGAGATCGAAGACGGCACCGCCCCCGAGCGCGTCCGTGAGTTATGCACCGCCAAAGGCATTACCGTGCTGTCGATCAACGCGCTGTATCCGTTTGATGTGTGGAATGACGAGCGCCGTGCACAGGCCTTGAAGCTGGCTGCTTATGCCCGTGATTGCGGCGCTCAAGGGTTGGTCATGTGTCCGCTCAACGACCGTGCTGACCCGCGCAATGAGGCTGCACGTGCTTCAGGTTTGCGCACGGCGTTGACTGAACTGGCGCCGATCCTGCGCGAACACGGCATCCTCGGTTTCATTGAACCGCTGGGTTTCGAAGAGTGCTCGCTGCGTCGCAAGCGTACGGCGGTGGACGCGATCAAGGCCATCGGCGGGCTGGATGTGTTTCGTCTGGTGCACGACACCTTTCACCATTACTTGGCCGGCGAACATGAATTCTTTCCCGAGCTGACCGGACTGGTGCACATCTCCGGTGTCGAGGATGCAGAGGCGCCGTTGGCGACCATTCGCGACGGCCACCGGGTGCTGGTGGGCGAGGGCGACATCCTTGGCAACGCGGCGCAAATCGACACCTTGCTCAGCAGTGGTTACAGCGGCTACCTGTCGTTCGAACCTTTTGCCGACAGCGTCCATGGTCTGGCGGATATCCAGCAGGCAATCGGCGCGAGCATGAGCCACCTGCAAAAATCTCAAGGCTAATGAAGATCCTCTGTGGGAGCGGCGGTGCGGCGATCCCGCAGTGATCGCAACCGGATTTAGCTTCAAAGGAAGGTGCAAGCATGACCACGACAAGACTGACCATGGCCCAGGCCCTGGTGAAATTCCTCGATAACCAGTACATCGAGGTCGATGGGGTTCAAAGCAAGTTCGTCGCCGGAGTCTTTACCATTTTCGGCCACGGCAACGTACTGGGCCTGGGCCAGGCTCTTGAGCAGGACAGTGGCGACCTGATCGTCCATCAGGGGCGTAATGAGCAAGGCATGGCCCACGCCGCCATCGGTTTTGCCAAGCAGCACCTGCGGCGCAAGATCTACGCCTGCTCCTCTTCGGTAGGCCCCGGTGCGGCGAACATGCTGACCGCCGCCGCGACCGCGACCGCCAACCGTATTCCCTTGCTGCTGTTGCCCGGCGACGTGTACGCCTGCCGCCAGCCGGACCCGGTGCTGCAACAGATCGAGCAGTTCCACGACCTGAGCGTCAGCACCAACGATGCGTTCAAGGCAGTGAGCAAATACTGGGACCGCATCAACCGCCCCGAACAACTCATGACGGCGGCGATCCACGCCATGCGTGTGCTCACCGACCCCGCCGAAACCGGCGCAGTGACCCTGGCCTTGCCGCAAGACGTGCAGGCCGAGGCCTACGACTATCCCGATTACTTCCTGCAAAAACGCGTGCACCGCATCGAGCGTCGTCCGGCGACTGAAGCGATGCTCGGTGACGCGCTGGCACTGTTCAAAGGCAAGCGCAAGCCGCTGATCATTTGCGGTGGTGGGGTCAAATACTCGGGTGCCAATGGCGCCTTGCAGGCGTTGGCCGAGCGCTTCGACATTCCCTTCGCCGAAACCCAGGCCGGCAAGAGTGCGGTGGTGTCCAGCCACCCGCTGAACGTTGGCGGGATCGGTGAAACCGGCTGTCTGGCGGCGAACTTGCTGGCCAAAGACGCGGACCTGATCATCGGTGTCGGCACCCGCTACAGCGATTTCACCACCGCCTCGAAATCCCTGTTTCAGCATCCGGATGTGCAATTTCTGAACCTCAACATCAGTCCCTGCGATGCTTTGAAACTCGACGGCGTGCAACTGGTGGCGGATGCCAAAGTCGGGCTGCAAGCCTTGGCTGAAGCCTTGGGCGATTACCGTTCTGCGTGGGGCGATCAACCGCGACAGGCCAAGGTGCAACTGGACGAGGAAGTCGACCGTATCTATCAGGTCGAATACCAGAGCCAGGACTTTATCCCGGAAATCAACGACCACATGGACCCGGCGGTGCTGCGCGAATTCATCGAGCTGACCGGTTCCTGCCTGACCCAGAGTCGTGTGCTTGGCGTACTCAATGAAACCCTGGCCGATGACGCGGTGATCGTCGCCGCCGCCGGCAGCCTGCCCGGTGACTTGCAGCGCAGTTGGCGCAGCAAGGGCGTGAACACTTATCACGTCGAGTACGGCTATTCCTGCATGGGTTACGAGGTCAATGCCGCACTGGGCGTGAAACTTGCCGAGCCTGAGCGCGAGGTCTACGCGCTGGTTGGCGACGGCTCTTACATGATGCTGCATTCCGAACTGGCGACCTCAATCCAGGAGCGCCGCAAGATCAACGTGGTGTTGCTCGACAACATGACCTTCGGTTGCATCAACAACCTGCAGATGGAACACGGCATGGACAGCTTCGGCACTGAATTCCGGTTCCGCAACCCGCAAACCGGCAAGCTCGACGGCGGTTTCGTGCCGGTGGATTTCGCCATGAGCGCGGCGGCTTATGGTTGCAAGACCTACAAGGTGAGCACGGTCGATGAGCTGCGAACCGCATTGGCCGATGCGCGTTTGCAGACGGTGTCAACGCTGATCGATATCAAGGTTCTACCCAAAACCATGATTCACAAATACCTGTCGTGGTGGCGGGTCGGCGTGGCGCAAGTCTCCACCAGCGCCCGCACCGATGCGGTGGCCAAGACCCTGAATGAACGACTGGCCAAGGCCCGTCAGTACTGATTGCCCCTGATACCCACAACAAATTTTTACAGGAGAATCTTCATGTCATTGCTCTCTCATTCACTGCGGATCGGCGTCATCGGTACCGGGGCGATCGGCCAGGACCATATCCGTCGTTGCAGCCAGACCCTGCTCAATAGCCAGGTCGTTGCTGTAACCGACATCAACTTGCAGCAAGCCGCGAAGGTCGTTTCCGACTTGAAGCTGACCGCTGAGGTCTATCCCGACGGCCATGCGTTGATCAAGGCACCGGAGGTCGAAGCAATCCTCGTCACCTCTTGGGGTCCGAGCCATGAAGCGTTCGTGCTGGCGGCGATTGCGGCGGGTAAACCGGTGTTCTGCGAGAAGCCGCTGGCGGTCACCGCGGAAGGTTGCCGCAACATCGTCGAGGCCGAAGTGGCCCACGGTAAACGCCTGGTGCAGGTCGGTTTCATGCGCCCCTATGACGAAGGTTATCGGGCACTCAAAGCCGTGATCGACAGCGGTCAGATTGGTGAGCCCTTGATGTTGCACTGCGCGCATCGCAACCCGAGCGTGGGTGAAAACTACAAGACTGACATGGCGATCACCGACACCCTGATCCATGAACTGGACGTGTTGCGCTGGTTGCTCGATGACGATTACGTGTCGGTGCAAGTGGTGTTCCCGCGCAAGAGCAGCAAGGCGCTCGCGCATTTGAAAGACCCGCAGATCGTGCTGCTGGAAACCGCCAAGGGCACACGCATCGACGTGGAAGTGTTCGTCAACTGCCAATACGGCTACGACATCCAGTGCGAAGTGGTGGGGGAGACCGGCATCGCCAAGTTGCCCGAGCCGTCCCAGGTGCAGTTGCGCAGCGGGGCGAAGTTGTCCAACGCGATTCTGATGGACTGGAAGGATCGGTTTATCGCTGCGTATGACGTTGAGTTGCAGGCATTCATCGATAGCGTGCGGGCCGGGCAGGTGGGTGGCCCGTCAGCGTGGGATGGTTTCGCCGCTGCCGTCGCCGCAGACGCGTGCATCGAAGCGCAGAACAGCGGGGCGATCGTCAAAGTCGGTCTGCCAGACCGCCCACATTTCTACGGCTAACGATGATCGCCTGTGGGAGCGAGCTTGCTCGCGATGACGGCGGCACATTCAACATCTATGTGACTGTCAGATCAGCTCGCCCCCACAGGGGAGTGTTACGGCTCAGGTATTGATGAAGGAGAACAAGAACATGCGCATCGCACTGGACCCCTACATGTACCGCACCCTGTCCCTGGGCAAGATGGTCGATAAGGTCGCCGAGCTCGGGTACGAACACATCGAACTCTCGCCCCGGGAAGATTTCCTGCCGTTCTACAAAGCCCCGCGCGTCGACAAGGCGCGGATCAAGGCATTTCGCAAAGCCCTGAGCGACACCGGGGTCAAGCTCTCTTCCTTGTTACCGATGTACCACTGGGCTGCTGCCGACGAAGGCCTGCGTGTTGCCGCCGTTCGCAACTGGAAACGGGCGATTCAGATTGCCGTGGAGATGGACTGCGAGCTGGTCAACACCGAGTTCACCGGCCAGTCAGACAACCCGCTGGTCTGCGAGAACCAGTTCATGCGTTCCATGGACGAGCTGATCCCAGCGTTCGAACGCGAAGGTATCAAGCTTGATATCCAGGCCCATCCTTATGATTTTTGCGAGCGTAACAATGAATCGGTGGACATCATTCGCGGTCTGGATCGCGAGTGGATCAACTACCTTTACGCGGCGCCGCACACCTTTTTCTATGACGATGGCAAAGGCGATATCGCCTCGATGCTCAAGTATGCCGGGTCGAAGTTGAGCCACCTGATCATCGCCGACACTTACAACCACAAGGCGTCTTCCGGGTTGCGCTACATCGTCAATCCGCCGGGTGTCGTCGCCACCGTGCACCAGCATCTGGACATCGGTCAGGGTGAAGTCGATTGGGACGCGTTTTTCGGCACCTTGCGCGAGATTCAGTTCGACGGCATTGCCACGGTTTCGGTATTTGCCTGGGAAGACCGGCCGGATGAATCCAACCGGATGATGCTCGAGCGCGTCAAAAGCGAACTCTGCCATTGACGGTCCCCACAACCCCCAGTGGGAGCGGGCTTGCTCGCGAAAGCGATGTATCAGCCAACATCAATTTTGACTGGTCCGCCGTCTTCGCGAGCAAGCCCGCTCCCACAAGGACGGTGTGTGTCCAGTGAGCGGTTACATAACAATAAGAAGGAATGCACACATGCGGATTGGACTTGTCGGTTACGGCCATGGCGGCCGGTTTTTCCATGCTCCGCTGATCAGCAGTTTGCCGGCGGCGACGTTCGTGGGTGTGGTCACCCGTTCACCGGAACGCCGACAGTTGCTGGCGGCCGAGCACCCAGGGGTGCCAGCGTTCGACAGCATCGGCCAACTGGTGGAGGCCGGGATCGATGTGCTGGTGGTGTCCACGCCGCTCAAGGGCCGTCCGGCGTTGGTGCTTGATGGCATCGAACACGGAGTGGCGGTGGTCAGCGACAAACCGTTTGCCGCTGATGCGCAGCAAGCGCAAACCCTGATCACCATGGCCGAGCGCCAAGGCGTACCGCTCAGCGTCTATCAGAACCGTCGCTGGGACTCGGACTTCCTGACCGTGCGCAAACTCATCGAATCCGGTGCGTTGGGCCAAGTCACCCGTTTCCAATCGCGGATCGAACGTTACTCACCACTGGCAGTGGACAACGGCAGTGGTGGTGGTTTTCTTCGCGACTTGGGCAGCCATCTGGTTGATCAGGCGTTGCTGTTGTTTGGTCCGGTGACACGGGTCTACGCCGAACTGGATTACCTGGAAAAAGGCCAGGTCTTCGATAACGGCTTCTTTATGGCCCTGACCCATGTCAGTGGCGTGACCTCACACCTGGGCGGCAGTTGCCTGCAAAACACCCCCGGCCCGCGCTTTCGGGTGACCGGCACCCACGGTTGTTACAGCGTCGATGGTCTGGACGGGCAAGAAGCCTCGGCACTCGCCGGGCTCTCGCCGAAATCCGAAGGTGAGCGCTGGGGTGTGGAAGAACATCGCCGCTGGGGCTGGTTCGAACAGGGCGAGGTGCGCGAACGGGTGCCCTCCGAGCGCGGTTGCTGGAATCAGTTCTATTTACAGCTACAAACCGCGTTGCAGAGCGGTGGCCCACTGCCTGTGGACGCCCGTGATGCACTGGCGACCACCCGCGTGCTGGACGCTGCGCGACTGAGCGCCGAGCGGCATCAAGTGGTGGAATTGAGCCTGTTCGAGAGCTATGGAATCAAATCAGAATAAAATTCTAAAATGAGTTGATATGGAAATTATTTTCCAATAAAGTCGTTTTCAGCGACCTGCCTCGCCACCTGTTTAAACCCTTTTCCCGCTTGCCTGCTTACTGAAATCGTCACGCCTCATCCATAAAACCAACAAGAATGTGGAGAAAGACTTTTCATGAAGACCAAGATCCGCTTTGCCTCACTTGCCTTGTCGCTGATGTTCGCCAGTGGCGCGGCGCTCGCCGATATGAAGATCGGCGTCAGCATGTCCCAATTCGATGACACCTGGCTGACCTACCTGCGCGAATCCATGGACACGAAAGCCAAGTCCTATCCCGATGGCGTACAACTGCAATTCGAAGACGCCCGCAGCGACGTGGTCAAGCAATTGAGTCAGGTCGAAAACTTCATCAGCCAGAAGGTCGATGCCATCGTGGTCAATCCGGTGGATACCGCCGCCACCCGTAAAATCACCGAAGCCGCCGTCAAGGCCGGCATCCCGCTGGTCTACGTCAACCGCCGCCCCGATGACCTGAAACTGCCCAAAGGTGTCGTCACGGTCGCCTCCAACGATCTGGAGGCCGGTGAAATGCAGATGCAGTACCTGGCCGACAAAATGGGCGGCAAGGGCAACATCGTGATTCTGCTCGGCGACCTCGCGAACAACTCCACCACTAACCGCACCAAGGGCGTCAAAGAAGTACTGGCCAAATACCCGAACATCAAGATCGAGCAAGAGCAGACAGGTATCTGGTCGCGGGATAAAGGCATGACCTTGGTCAACGACTGGCTGACCCAGGGCCGCAAGTTTGACGCGGTCGTGTCCAACAACGATGAGATGGCGATTGGCGCGGCCATGGCCCTGCAACAGGCAGGCGTCAAAAAGGGTAGCGTGCTGATCGCCGGTGTCGACGGTACGCCGGACGGCTTGAACGCAGTGAAGAAGGGCTCCTTGGCCGTCTCGGTGTTCCAGGACGCCAAGGGACAGGCCGACGGTTCGATCGACACCGCCGTGAAAATGGCCAAAAACGAGCCGGTTGAACAGGCCGTGTGGGTGCCATACCGCTTGATCACCCCGCAAAACGTCGACACGTTCAAATAGCCCGTCCGTTCAATAACAACAATAAATACGCAAGGTTGCGACCGCGACCTTGCTGATGGAGTACCTGATCATGTTCGCTTCAGCGACTGCTTCGATCACCCCGTTGGGGGGTATCCAGCCAACTGCAACACCTGTCGATGAGCCGTACCTGCTGGAGATCGTCAACGTCAGCAAGGGGTTTCCCGGTGTGGTTGCCTTGTCCGAGGTGCAGCTTCGGGTACGCCCTGGTTCTGTGTTGGCACTGATGGGTGAAAACGGCGCTGGCAAATCCACCCTGATGAAAATCATTGCCGGCATCTATCAGCCGGACGCCGGTGAACTGCGCCTGAGGGGCAAACCGGTGGTCTTCGAAACGCCATTGGCCGCGCTCCAGGCCGGGATCGCGATGATCCACCAGGAACTCAACCTGATGCCGCACATGAGCATCGCCGAGAACATCTGGATCGGCCGTGAGCAGCTCAACGGCTTGCACTTGGTCGATCACCGGGAAATGCATCGCTGCACGGCGAAACTGCTCGAACGCTTGCGGATCAACCTCGATCCGCAAGAGCAGGTCGGCAACCTGAGCATCGCCGAACGGCAGATGGTCGAGATCGCCAAAGCGGTGTCCTACGATTCCGACATCTTGATCATGGACGAACCGACCTCGGCCATCACTGACAAGGAAGTTGCCCATCTCTTTTCGATCATTGCCGACCTGAAAAGCCAAGGCAAAGGCATTATCTATATCACCCACAAAATGAACGAAGTGTTCGCTATCGCCGATGAAGTCGCGGTGTTCCGCGATGGCGCCTATATAGGCCTGCAACGGGCCGATAGCATGGACAGCGATAGTCTGATTTCGATGATGGTCGGTCGCGAGTTGAGCCAGTTGTTTCCGGTGCGTGAAAAGCCGATCGGCGAGCTGTTGCTGTCGGTGCGCGACCTTAAACTGGACGGCATCTTCAAGGATGTTTCCTTCGACCTGCACGCCGGCGAGATCCTCGGCATCGCCGGGCTGATGGGCTCGGGGCGGACCAACGTTGCCGAAGCGATTTTCGGCATTACGCCAAGCGACGGTGGCGAGATTCGTCTCGATGGCGAGGTGGTGCGCATCAACGACCCCCACATGGCAATCGAGAAGGGCTTCGCGCTGTTGACCGAGGATCGCAAGCTCAGCGGTCTGTTCCCGTGCCTCTCGGTACTGGAAAACATGGAAATGGCGGTGCTGCCGCATTACGCCGGCCACGGATTCATCCAGCAAAAAGCGTTGCGGGCGCTGTGCGAAGACATGTGCAAGAAACTGCGGGTGAAAACCCCTTCACTGGAGCAGTGCATCGATACCTTGTCCGGTGGTAATCAGCAGAAAGCCTTGTTGGCGCGGTGGCTAATGACCAACCCGCGCATCCTGATTCTCGACGAGCCGACCCGCGGTATCGATGTCGGCGCCAAGGCTGAGATTTACCGGCTCATCGCCTATCTCGCCAGCGAAGGCATGGCGGTGATCATGATTTCTTCGGAACTGCCGGAAGTGCTCGGCATGAGCGACCGGGTGATGGTCATGCACGAGGGCGACCTGATGGGCACCCTCGACCGCAGCGAAGCGACTCAGGAGCGAGTGATGCAACTGGCCTCGGGCATGTCCGCAGTTCACTAATGAATGCTGGCGCTGGCACGGCCAGCGTCGTCGACGCGATAGAAGGGTGAGTAGTTATGAACGCGATACTGGAAAACAAACCGGCAGCGGCGCCGGCCAAGAATCGCCGGCGCTTTCCGACCGAGCTGAGCATCTTCCTGGTGCTGATTGGCATCGGTCTGGTATTCGAAGTGTTCGGCTGGATCGTGCGTGACCAGAGCTTCCTGATGAACTCCCAGCGTTTGGTGCTGATGATTCTGCAAGTGTCGATCATCGGCCTGCTGGCGATTGGCGTAACCCAGGTGATTATCACCACCGGCATCGACCTGTCATCGGGCTCGGTGCTGGCCTTATCGGCGATGATTGCGGCCAGCCTGGCGCAGACCTCGGATTTCTCTCGGGCGGTATTCCCTTCGCTGACCGACTTGCCGGTGTGGATTCCCGTGATTGTCGGGCTTGGCGTCGGACTGTTGGCGGGAGCAATCAACGGCAGCATCATTGCCATCACCGGGATTCCACCGTTCATTGCCACCTTGGGCATGATGGTCTCGGCCCGTGGCCTGGCGCGTTTCTACACCGAAGGCCAGCCGGTCAGCATGTTGTCGGATTCCTACACCGCCATCGGTAGCGGCGCGATGCCGGTGATCATTTTTCTGGTGGTGGCGGTGATTTTCCACATCGCGCTGCGCTACACCAAGTACGGTAAATACACCTACGCCATCGGCGGCAACATGCAGGCGGCGCGTACGTCCGGTATTAACGTCAAACGCCATCTGGTTATCGTCTACAGCATCGCCGGGTTGCTGGCGGGATTGGCGGGCGTGGTGGCTTCGGCCCGCGCCGCCACCGGGCAGGCGGGGATGGGCATGTCCTATGAGCTGGATGCCATTGCCGCAGCGGTCATTGGCGGAACCAGCCTGGCGGGCGGGGTGGGGCGCATTACCGGCACCGTCATCGGCGCATTGATTCTTGGGGTGATGGCCAGTGGGTTCACGTTCGTCGGGGTCGATGCCTATATTCAGGACATCATCAAAGGCTTGATCATCGTGGTCGCGGTGGTCATCGACCAATACCGCAACAAGCGCAAACTCAAGCGCTGACTCTGACGGCAAACAGCGAGGGCCTGTTCTGGCTCTCGCTTCACCACATCCCCATTATTTTCAGCCATGGTGTTGCCACGCATCATGAGGGCTGTCGGTGAGTCGACCGTTGTGCTGATCAGTCCAGCAACACAGTAGAAAAATCGGAAAAAGCGGCAAATTGCTGGCCCCCTGCTTGCACTTTGATCGGCAAACTCGCTTTTTTTCAAAAGGTTAGGTTGGCCACATGCGGACGATTGTCATCACCGTTGCAACGCTTTCCCTGGCTGTCTTTGCCGCGGGGGTTCAGGCAAGGGCATTGAGCAAAAACCATCGCTTTGCCTGTACCTGGGGTGCCGATATCGCAGCCGGTGCGCAGCAATCGAAACTGTCCGGAATCTCACTGTACGGCGCACGCAAGCGCTTGCAGGTCCGCAAGTTCCAGCAGCCATGGATGCGTATGACCGCCATGGGCATCACCGAACAAACCTACAACAGCTCATCGCGGCTCAGACCGGCGGCAATCAAGCAAACCTACTATGAACAATGCGTGCGGCATGAACTGGCACAGCGTTAAGCCAAAAGCCCAACCCGAACAGGTTGGTTTTTTTCATGCGCGCTGAAACGCAGGCTCACTTGTCGCTATCGCAATTGACCATCCACGACACGCCAAAGCGATCCACCAGCATGCCAAATCGTGCGGCCCAGAAGGTCGCTTCCAGCGGCATGTCGACGCGACCGTCCTTGGCCAGCGCGTTAAATATCCGCTCGGCTTCGGCAATGCTGTAGACGTTCAGGGAAATTGAACAGCCACTCATGCCCTGAGTCGGGCGGTCGGGCGTGGTGTCCGAAGCCATGATCATCTGATCGCCGACTTTCAGGCAGGTATGGATGATCAGGTGCCGATGTTCTTTTGCAACGTGCTCCGCAGCGGGGGATTCACCAAAAGAGGTCATCGCCTCCAGTTCGCCGCTCAGGGCTTGCTGATAAAAAGTGAAGGCTTCTCGGCAGTCGCCGTTGAAGATCAGGTACGGGTTGATTCTCATGTCTTTGCTCCCGGCAGTCAGGCGTCGAGTGGCGGTTGTACGGTGTGTTCCACGATGGGCGGTTAAAACATAGCAGAGGTTTTGACGTCGGGATCGAGCGGGTTTCTCCCGATGTTTTTCAAATGAAAAGACACCGGGCAAGCCCCGGCTCAGTCGACGATGACGTGCTCGTCGTCGTCACCCAGGCATATGGTCAATTGCTGACCCTCCTTGCTGAACGCGCAATGGGGTAGCTCAAGGTGCGTGGCAATTTTGATCGGCGCGCCGATAAAAACAACGGCTATGAGAATCGCCACCACAGACCTGCCGATCATTGCAAAGCGGGACGGCTGGCCGCTGCTGTGGCTTTTCTTGAGTCTTGAGCGCAAAAAAAGACCGAACAGCATGAAGCCTAAGCCGATCAACATTGCGCTGCCGATTTCATGGGGGCTGATGCTGTAGATCCGTTGTTCTGCATCGTCTGGATAGTTGACTAGCCACCAGGCGCCCATGCCAAGTGGCAAAAGCCCTGCGGCGATGCAGGCATGGATCGATCCAGGCAAGCGCACTAGCAGGCTTATCAACAAAACCACTGTGGTCAGAACCCAGGCACTGACAAACATTTGCCCGCCCATGCCGCCCATGAAGGTGCCACCGACATCGATCGGTGTCATCAGATTCCAGTCATAAAAAGCGCTGTGCAGCAGCAGCGTCAGAGCCGCGAGCCAGCAGAGAGGGTAATAGAACCATAGGGCATTGGGGCGAGATAACACGTTGAGTCCTTTTCGTGGTGTTTGGCGCACGCCAGTATGCCGAGGAATTCGCACACTATGAAATTCAATCGTTGCGCTGGAGTACCATGGCGCACTGTCATCACCTGCCGAGTTCAACGTCCTATGCCTTCATTTTCCCGCGTCACTTCCTTGTTCGACCAAGCGCAGCGTGCGTTGCGGTTGGTCTGGGGGACGTCGCGAGGTTTGTTTCTGGGGCTGGTGCTGGCGACGCTGATAGCCGGGATGCTGCCGGCACTGGCGGCTTGGTTGGGCCAGCGCATTGTCGATGCCGTGGTCGCGGCGATGCAGCTGCACGCGCAGCACGGCAGTGCGCCGCTGTGGCCAGTGTTGCGATATGTGCTGATGGAGGCGGGGGTATTGGCGTTGTTGTCCGGCACACAGCGGGCGCTGTCGGTGCAGCAGTCGCTGTTGCGGGTGCAGTTGGGCCAGAAGGTCAACACGATGATTCTGGAGAAGGCGCAGACCCTCTCTCTGGTGCAGTTCGAGAACTCCGAGTTCTACGACAAGCTGGTGCGGGTGCGTCGCGAAGCCTCGACGCGGCCACTGGCGTTGGTCATGAAGTCGCTGGGATTGATCCAGAACCTGATCATGCTGATCAGCTTCGGCGTGCTGCTGGTGCACTTTTCGCCGTGGGCCCTGGTGCTGTTGGTGGTCGGGGCGCTGCCGGTGTTCTTCGCCGAGGCGCATTTCTCCGGTGATGCGTTTCGCCTGTTCACCCGTCGCGCGCCGGAGAGTCGACAGCAGAGTTACATCGAGACGCTTCTTTCCCACGAGGCCTATATCAAAGAGGTCAAACTGTTCGGCTTCGCACCGCTGTTGCTGCAACGCTACCGCGACACGTTCGCCAGACTCTATGCCGAAGACCGGCGATTGACGTTGCGTCGTGATGGCTGGGGTTTCGGTCTTGGATTGCTTGGCACCGCGGCGTTCTACGTGGCCTACGCCTGGGTGGTGATCGATGCCGTGCAGGGCGACATCAGTCTGGGCCAGATGACCATGTATCTGGTGCTGTTCAAGCAAGGGCAGAGCGCTGTGAGCAGTAGCCTGAGCGCGATCAGTGGTCTGTACGAAGACGGCCTGTACCTGACGAGTCTTTATGAATACCTCGCTGAACCGGTGCTGGCCGATACCGGTCACCTGACCGTCGGCGCGCAACCGGGCGATGGTCTGCGTTTCGAAAACGTCGGTTTCTGTTACCCGGGTGCCAGCCGCCCGGCACTGCAAAGCATTGACCTGCATCTGGTGCCGGGCAACAGCATGGCGTTGGTGGGGGAAAACGGTTCCGGCAAGACCACGCTGATCAAGTTATTGACCCGCCTCTACCGTCCCGATCAAGGACGCATTCTGCTGGATGGCAGCGATTTGCAGGATTGGCAGGAAACCGCGTTACGCCGTCGCATTGGCGTGATTTTCCAGGATTACATCCGCTACCAGTTCAGCGTCGGGGAAAACATCGGCGTCGGCGATACGCTGGCGTTCAACGACCAACAACGCTGGAAGGAGGCCGCTGCCGAAGGGATGGCGGCGCCATTCATCGAAGGGCTCGACCGTGGTTATGCCACGCAGTTGGGGCGCTGGTTTGCCGGTGGCCAGGAGTTGTCCGGCGGGCAATGGCAGAAGATTGCGTTGTCCCGGGCGTATATGCGCCGTGATGCCGACATCCTGATCCTCGATGAGCCAACCTCGGCCCTGGACCCGGCGGCGGAAGCAGCGGTGTTTGAGCATTTCAGCCAGCACACGGAAGGGCGCATGACCTTACTGATTTCCCATCGTTTTTCCAGCGTGCGCAATGCCGATCACATCATCGTGCTGCAACAAGGAAAGATTCTGGAACAGGGTGGCCACGGTGCGCTTATCGCCGCGGCCGGGCATTACGCGCAACTGTTCGATTTACAGGCGCGTGGTTATCGTTAGGTGTCCCGTGCGCTGCGCACAGTCGTGGGGCCGGCCATACGTGGGGCGTGTTTGGTTTGCATCAACGCATCAATAGCCTTGCGATAATCCTGCCCGCCCAACGCCATGCTGTTGTTGTGCGTCGCTCCAGGCACCAACAGCAAGCGTTTGGGTTGCTCCGCCGCGTTGAACAGTTGTTCGCTGAAACGTGGCGGGACGAAGGCGTCGGCCAAGCCATGCACCACCAGCAGCGGCATATGAATTTCGGCGATCTTGTCGATGGAATCGAACTTCTGCGACAGCAGCCAGCGCACCGGCAGCGAGGTGTTGGCCACCGCCGCGGCGACATCCGCCAGTGAGGTGAACGTGGACTCGATCACCAGTCCGCGCACGGGCAGTGGCGTGTGATCACGGGCGGCGTCCTGTCCGAGTTCGGCTGCCAGATCGATTGCCACGGCACCGCCGAGGGAGTGACCGTAGATCAGGCGTTTGTTCGGATCCGGTTGCAACAGCTTGAAACGCTCCCACGCCACTCGCGCGTCTTCATAAACACTGCTTTCTGACGGCAGATCACCCTTGCTCTTGCCAAACCCACGGTAATCGATGGCCAGCACCGAATAGCCCGCTGCGCGCAGTTGCTCGATGCGGAACAACTGCCCGGTGAGGTTCCAGCGCACGCCGTGCAGATAGAGGATGGCCGGGGCATTCTTGCGTTCTGCAGGCCACCACCAGGCATGAATGTTTTGCCCGGCCTTGAAACGTTTGGGTTGCAGATCGAGTTCCTGCACGCTGCCGGGCAAGCCGTGATACCAACCCGCCGTGCCCGGTTCGATGCGAAACAGCAGTTTGCGCTCGGTATGTTCCAGCACGGCACAACTCGCCGGCACGCCGATAATCAACGCGGCCATGCAGGCGAATGCCAAGCGGCGACGTCGCAGACGCGTCATGAAGGAAAGGAACATTAAACGGTTCACCAGTGCGCAGACAAAGAACGCTTTTTACCAGATGTCTCGGTCTGCGCACGATATTTTCGACCATCGCCCGTGTGCAACGATTACAAAATGCTGCGACGGCTCAGTCCACGCGCAGCACGATTTTGCCGATGTGGTCGCCGGCTTCCATGTGGGCATGGGCTTTGGCCGCTTCGGTCAGTGAATAGACTTTATCGATCATCGGCAGGCAGCGCCCCTCGGCCAGCACCGGCCATACGTGTTCGCGCAGTTGATCGGCGATTGCGGCTTTCTCGGCAGCGGTGCGTGCGCGCAGCAGAGAACCCGTTACAACGGCGCGTTTGCCGAGGATTGCCAGCAGATCAATGTCATTGGCCCGGGCGCCGCCAAGGAAGCCGAGCATCACTACCCGTCCATCCATCGCCAGGGTGCTGATGTTTGCGTTGAGGTAGGAGGCGCCCATGATGTCGAGAACGATATTCACACCTTGACCAGCGGTTTTCTCGGCGATGACGTCAGCGAAATTCTCTTCGCGATAGTTGATTGCCTGACCGCCCAGCCTACGGATCACTGAGCATTTCTCGGCGCTACCGGCCGTGGCAAATGCCTCAATGCCGAACTCACGACACAGCATCAGCGCGGTGGTGCCGATGCCGCTGGTGCCACCGTGAATCAGCGCACGTTGCCCGCTGCTGGCACCACCTAGGCCGAACAGGTTAGCCCACACGGTAAAAAAGGTTTCCGGGATCGCGGCGGCCTGCACCCAATCAATCCCGGCGGGGATTGGCAGGGTCTGGCCGGCCGGTACTGCGCAATATTCGGCGTAACCGCCGCCATTGGTCAGTGCGCAAACGCTGTCGCCAAGCTCAAACTGGCTGACACCGGCCCCGAGCGCGACCACTTCGCCGGCCACTTCCAGACCGGGGATCGGGTTCATCCCGGGCTTCATCGGGTATTTGCCGGCGCGTTGCAAGGCGTCTGGCCGGTTGATGCCGGCGGCGTGAACGCGGATCAGCACTTCACCCTCAGCGGCGACCGGCAACGTTACGCGTTTGGCTTGCAGAACATCAGGGGCGCCGGGTTCAGTGATTTCGATTCGAGTCATTTCGTTGGGTAAGGACATGTCGATTCCTGTTGCTAGAGAGTCTGTAGATGGGAGCGCGGCCTGCAGGCAATGATTCCCTTCAATTTTCACAGACGTGCGGTTCAGACGCAGAGGGTAGCCATTTCAGGGCATGCTCCAACAAAACCGCCACCGTGATCGCGCCGGCGGCGATCATGAACAGCCAGGCGTGATGGCCCCCCGTGGCATTGAACAACGCCGAATAGGCAAACCCGGCCAGCGCCTGAAACGTGGCAAACGATACGGTGGCACGGCTCCAGGCGATTTGCTGGCGATGATGATCCGGCACCAGTTCATGCACACGGGCCAAGGCCAGTGGCACGATACCGGGTGGGAATGAGCCGATAATCACCGCCAGCACGGCCAGGGCCATGAAGGTGTGGGAAAACGCCAGCAGCCCCAGCGCAATCACCTGCACCATCAATACCAGCCGGATGCCTGTCCGCGCGCCAAGTCGATCAGCGAGAAAACCATAACTCACCGGCCCGACAATCGCGCCCAGGCCATACATGACCCACACCCGTGTACCCATATGCGCCCCGGCACCGAGCCCGCGAGCCACGTAATCCACCAGAAAAACCATGGCCGGCACCAAACCTGCGGCCATGAACGCATATTGGCCGAACAGCAAATAGACGGCGTGAGGTGTTGGCTCAACCGGCACAACCTCGTGAGTCGCAATCGCATGCGGTAAATCGGCGGGCCAGCCAAACCAGCTCAGTGCGGTCAGCAACAACGACAAACCGCCCAGCCCCAACCAGGTGGCCTGCAGGCCCAGGCCCAGCAGTGGCGGCACGATTGTCCCGGAACCGGCAATCCCCAGGCCGATACCGAGGAAGATTGCGCCGCTGGCCAGCCCTTTACGGGACGCCGGCACATGGGGCAGGACGGTTGCCGCCACCAACACCATGATCGCGCCACCGGTAATCCCTGACAGCAAACGCCAGCCAAAGAACCAGCTCACCGACAACGGAAACGCACAGGCAAAAAACGCGGCGGTGACCAGCAGCATCATCAGGCGCAGGGCGTTTTTATTGCCAAGTTGCCTAGCTATCGGCCGGCCGAGCAGGGCGCCGATCAGGTAACCGACCAGATTGGCCGCGCCGAGATAGACCACGTCGTTGGCAGAAAACCACTGCGCCTGAATCAGCGAGGGAATCAACGGCGTGTAGGCGAAGCGCGCCAGGCCGATGCCGACCAGGCTGGCGCAGAGTCCGGCGAAGATCGGTAACGCTGAGGATGATGTACGCATGGGAGCGATCCTGAGAGGTATATGGCGCTCAGGATATCGGCTATTGTTGCTGCGCTGGTGCAGCGAGTTGGCATCGTATTGATGCATATTTGCATCATCAGGAGGCAAGATGAATTGGGACGATGCGCGGGTATTTCTCGCGGTATGCAGGGAGTCGACGTTACGCGGCGCGGCGCGGGTACTGGGCGTGGATCAGGCGACTGTCGGAAGACGGATCACGGCGTTGGAAAAGTCGCTGAGTGCGACGTTGTTTTTGCGCACGTCCGACGGTTACGCGTTGACAGCGGTCGGCGAAGCGGCGCTTAAAAGCGTCGAAAAAATGGAGCACTCGGCGCTGGAGCTGGAGCGGCAGATTCAGGGCCTGGACGATCGCCTGACCGGTAACGTGCGCGTCAGCACCACCGATTCGCTGGCCATCGATTTCCTGATCCCGGCCATCGCCCGACTGCACGAACTGCACCCGGACGTGCGCGTGCAACTGGATGCTTCCACGCAGATCCTCAGCCTGGCCAAACGCGAGGCGGATATCGCCGTGCGCAACACCCGTCCCGACAATCCAGACCTGATCGCTCGGCGGATTGCCCGCTGGCCGGTGGGATTGTTTGCGTCACAGGCGTATGTCGACGCCAAGGGCATCCCTCAGCAGGGTACGGCGTTTGAGGGGCATGACCTGGTGGTTTACGAACCCTATCTAAAGGGTAACAAGGACATGACACTGGTCTGCGAGCCGTTGCATCGCGGGCGAATCGTCGCCAGCCTGAGTTCCAGCTTGTTGGTGCGTCGCTCGATTGCGGCGAGCCTGGGTGTAGGAGAAATCCCTGTTTACATGGGCGAACGTGATGGCCTCGTCAACCTCTGGCCGGCGCGCAATCGCCCACAACCCTATGAAGTGTGGCTGGTGACCCACGCAGACTTGCGCCATACGGCGCGGGTAAGGGCCGTGATCGAGCAGATTGTCGAGGCGTTTGCGCGGGAGAATGAGTGAGCGCTGAGTGGCTTTGGAGAAGCTACGTAGCCTGACGAAACGGCCTACACCCAGAGCAGAATCCGCTGGCTTGTGGACGTTGGGGAGGGGCTCTATGGTTGTTGCAGCTCGCGGTGATACAACACTCGCTTTTTGAGAGATGAGCCAGGAAAGGTATCGGTAACCCAAGGAAGGGGATCGGATTGAAAGCCAGGGAATTTGAGCACTATCAACGTATCAACACATCGAACACAGGTCCCGACACTCAAGCCATGAACGCTATCAGCCGTGAAGAATTCAACGCCAGGATCGAGACCATTGAGGCAAGGATGGATGCTCGGGTCCAATCTGTGTCGGCGAAAATCGAGGGATTTCTGGAGGTTCAGACCGAGCGAGACAAGGCTCTGCTCGAACGCTACAACGCCATTGCTGCAAATGTGCAGCAGATCGCTCTTGAGTCAAAAGAGGCGGTCCGACAGGCCTCTACGATCAAGGCAAATTATTGGGCTTCAACCGCGGTGTATTTTCTTGGCATCGTCGGCATAGTCGTTGCGACTTATTACGCCAATCAGGCCAATGTCTTTGTAGCGATTCAAACGACTCTATCGGCGGTTCAAGCAGGCAAGGTTACCCCTCCACCTAACCCCGCGATGTTGCCATTACCGATCACGCCACCCTAAAAAACGGCCTTCAAAAGAAGGCCGTTTTTGTGGGCGTTAAACACTCGTTTATGGCATCTGCGGCAACTCTTGCGGGCGCAAGTCAAACACCAGCACTTCGGCATCCACGCCATTGCTCAAGGTCAGCACCTGCTCCTCGCGAACCCGCACGCCGTCACCTTCCTGCAACCGCTGGCCGTTCAGTTCAACGCTGCCACGCGCCACATGCACATAGGCGTAACGGTTGGCCGGCAATTCCAGCGTGGCGCTCTCTTTGCCATCGAACAGCCCGGCGAAGACTCGCGCATCCTGGCGCACGGTCAGCGAACCATCACGGCCATCCGGCGAGATGATCAGTTGCAGGCGACCGCGTTTTTTCTGCGCACTGAAATGCTCCTGTTGATAGCGCGGTTTGGCGCCGCCGACGTCCGGCACGATCCAGATTTGCAGGAAGTGCACAGGCTTGGTCGCCGAGTGGTTGAACTCGCTGTGCGCCACGCCACTGCCGGCGCTCATTAGCTGCACATCGCCGGGGCGAATCACTGAGCCTGTGCCCAGGGTGTCTTTATGTTCCAGCGCGCCTTCGAGCACGTAGGAAAAGATCTCCATGTCGCGATGTGGGTGCTGGCCGAAGCCTTTGCCGGCGGCAACACGGTCATCGTTGATCACCAGCAGATCGGAAAAACCCTGTTCACGCGGGTTGCGATAGCTGGCGAAAGAAAAGGTGTGGAACGACTTCAACCAGCCATGATTAGCGAGGCCACGATCGGAGGCTTTACGAAGAGTCAGCATGATGAAATCTCCTTGCGGGACGTGAATTCGTCCGAGTGAGGAGAAGGTTACTGTTTACTTTTCGATGCAATAAGTAGATGAAAATTGAAATACTGTCCCTCTCAGGTTGACAGTTTTGCGGTTCAGTTCACGCATTCTTTTTTAACGACTTCGTTGCACTTGGCCATAATGCTCACTCTGCCTCATGCCTTTCATTTTTGCTCTCAGTGAAGTCTCCCCATGAAAACCGTGGCAATGGTGTTGTTCCCCGACTTTCTTCTGCTCGACATGGCCGGGCCGCTGGAGGTGTTTTCGGTTGCCAACCGGTATTTGAAACCGCAACTGCATTATCAATTGACCACCCTTGGCACTGAACGCGGCCCTCTACGCGCATCCAACGGTGTGCAGGTGCTGGCCGACTGCTCTATCGAAGACGCACCGCAGCGCTATGACTTGTTGCTGGTGCCCGGTGGTCCCGGCGCTTACAACGAAAAGCCTCCCGCATTGCTCGCTTGGCTAAAAGAGGCCGTCCCGCGCGCCGAGCGCTACGGCTCGATCTGCACCGGCGCGTTCATTCTTGGGCATGCCGGATTGCTCGACGGTTATCGCGTCACCACGCACTGGAATTACACCGAACGCCTGATCAAGGCATTCCCGAAGGCGAGCGTCGCGACCGATCAGATTTTCATTGAGGATCGCAACCTGATTTCCTCGGGGGGTGTCACTGCCGGCATCGACCTTGCGCTGGCGTTAGTCGCCCAGGATCACGGCAAGAAGCTGGCTCAGGATGTCGCCAAAGTGTTGCTGGTGGTGATGAAACGTCAGGGCGGGCAGGCGCAGTTCAGCCCATTGATGGCAGCAGTGGCGCCCCAGGAAACCCCGATCACGCGGGTGCAGAATTACGTGCTGGAACACCTCGACGAAGCCTTTAGCGTCGAACGCATGGCCCATTTGGCGAATATGAGTACGCGGCACTTCGCGCGGATTTTCGCCCGTGACATCAATATGACTCCCATGGAATTCCTGCAGAGTGCGCGCATCGACTGCGCGCGCAACCTGTTGGAAACCAGTGATCTGCCATTGAAGACCGTGGCCTACAAGAGCGGTTTCGGCAGCGTGCGGCACATGCGCTTGTTGTTCGCTGAAAAGCTCGGTCTGACGCCTGTGCAGTACCGCGAACAGTTCAGCTAGAGCCATTGTGTCCGTCACGCGCACTCGTATGTCCGTGATGCGCCCTGTGTGGTGGTTGTACCGTCACCCGGGACTGCCAAGATAGCGGGTATGAACAACCGCCACGATTTGAACCCGGCGTCGGTGCTGTATTTCGGCCCCTACGCGTTTCATTTGCGCCAACGGTTGATCCTGGAAGGGGATCGGCCACTGCGTATGGGCGGGCGTGCGCTGGACATTCTGCAGGTGCTGGTCGAGCGAGCGGGGCGCGTGGTCAGAAAGGAAGAGTTGATTGCGCGGGTCTGGCCGACGTCAGTGGTTGAGGAAATCAACCTTCGCGTTCACATCGCGGCACTGCGCAGAGCATTGGGTGAGGGTGAGAAGGGGCACCGCTACATCGTCAATGTGCCGCAATGCGGCTATCGCTTCGTAGCCCCGGTGCACGGTGACAGCACCGGGCAAGTGGTGTTCGAAGGTCTGCAAGCGCCCCTGCACAACTTGCCGGCGCGACTGACGCCGGTCACGGGTCGCGATTCATTGGTGGGTGCCATGGTGCGGCAATTGCCGCTGTGCCGGCTGATGACCGTGACCGGCCCGGCGGGTGTCGGCAAAACCACCGTCGCGTTGCGCGCGGCAGAGTTGTTGCTGGAGCATTTTCGTGAAGGCGTGTGGCTGGTGGATCTGTCTGTGATCGACGAGCCCGCGTTGCTGTTCGATCATCTGCTGCAAACACTCGAAACCGATCTCGACACGCTATCTCGCCGCCACACCTTGCTGGTGCTGGATAACTGTGAGCACCTGCTAGACGCTTGCAAGGCGTTGGTTGAACGCCTATTGGACGCTGCGCCAAGGCTGTCGATTCTTGCGACCAGTCGTGAAGCCTTGCACGCCAGCCTGGAGACCGTGCAACAACTGCCGCCGCTGGCCATTCCCAAATCCACGGCACTGAACAGTGTTGCAGAAGTCATGGGTTATTCGGCGGTGCAGTTGTTTGTCAGTCGTGCCCGCGCGCGGCAGCAGGGATTTACTCTGCGCGAACAGGATCTCAACGCTGTGCGTGACATCTGTCGGCGACTCGATGGTTTGCCGCTGGCGATTGAACTGGCAGCGGCACACATCGATGCTTTGGCGATGGTCGGGTTGCAGGCCCAACTCGACAACTGTCTACAGATGCTCAGTCATGGTCGGCGGACCGCCGTGCCCCGTCATCAAACCCTGACGGCCGCGCTGGACTGGAGTTATCAGCACCTGAGCAAGCAGGAACAACGGGTGTTGCACCGACTGTCGGTGTTCCAAACGGCTTTTGCCCTTGATGCCGCGTTGAGTGTGATCAGTTGCGCACAACTGCCGCCCTCGATGCTGGCCTTGATGATTGAGCGGTTGGCGCAGAAATCGTGGCTGGTTGTGGTGCGGGGCACCGGTGGGCTGCGCTATCGCATGCTCAACACCACCCGGCGTTATGCTCGCGAACGACTGGAACGCAGTGGCGAGTCGAGTGATTTCGAACACCGCCATGCACGCAGCCTAAGCCGCAGCCGTTGGCCTTCAGACTCGCAGTTGACTGCTCAACTCGTCGAGTAGCGAGCGCACCTTGCGCAAGTCCGGCGTGGCGTAGCCTTCGGTGAAGCGTTGATAGATCGGGTTCAGCAGATCCAGCGCTTCGCGGCAGCGGTTTTGCCGTTGCCACAGTTGGGCCAGCGACGTGGCGCTGCGCAGTTCCCAAGCCAGGGCACCCTGGGTTTGGGCGATCGAGAGTGCCTGTTGCAATACTTCTTCTGCCTGGCGGGTATTGCCGCCCGAACACCCTGATTCTTCAGCCAACAACCGATCCGCGCGAGCGCGCAAAATCTCCGCTGTACTCCAACCCGCTGCGCCGCTTTGCGCGCGTTCAAGCAGTGCATCATCAACAAATCCGCTGTCCAGGGTCACCATGACTTCTCTGACCAGACCGCTGCTGTCCAACGGCATTGGCGTGGCGCTATCCGCGTCGATCACCTGCGCGTAGTGCCGCGCCCACGTATAGAACAGCATGACCGAATGCTTCTGCGCCTGCTCGAGCAACAGATGCAGCAGCGCACGGGCGTTTTGCCGGTCACCGTTGTAATGAGCAATCAAACAACTGGCCAGCGCCAAGGTGTAACAGATCGAGGTGCCGTGGTTGATTTGCACGGCAATATCCAGCGCCTGCCGTGCGGTGCGCCAGGCTTGTTCCGGGAAGCCTTGCAGCCACAGCACACGGGCGAGCACTGTCAGCGAGGCGACGCTCTGGTCGTATTGCACGCCAAAACCGTGGGTAAAACGGTTGAGGTGGCCGCTGTGTGCCATACGTTCGATCACCTGCTCGGCATGAATGCGCGCCTGCGTCTGGTCGCCAGCGTAGTGCAAGGCCAGCACCCGCAACCGGTGCATGCTCAGTGACAGCAGCGGGTCGCCATGCAGGCCAATGCGGTCGAACTGCTCGCTCTGCTCCAGCGCTGCCTGGTAATGACCGCAACTGAGATTGACCGCCATGTGTCCGGACACTGCCCGCAGTTGCCCGGCGATATCGTCGTGTGCTTGCGCCAGCGTACGGGCGTCGACGAAGGCTGCGATGGTTTCCGGGGTGCCACCCCAGGTGTGGTAGCAGGCACTGCCGAGCGCCAGTTTCAGAGCGATTTTCACACGCGGACAAGGTTCGGCGGCCTTGTCGAGCAGGGCCAGCGCCTGACGCACGTAACCGCCGTACTCCTTGAGCAGCGACAACTCTTGCCACAACGGTGCCGAGGTCGCGGCCAGATAAATCCCCACTTCATCGGGCCCGGCACCGTTCAGGCTCCAGTCCAGCGCAGCACGCAAGTCTTCGAGACCGCGTGCATAGCGTTCGATCCACAAAGCGGTCGAGGTGCTCTCCCAATCACTTTGCGCTTGATGCATCAGCGCCAGGCAGCGTTCGGCGTGGCGTTTACGGGTGTCGGCAAGCTCCGCGCAGTGGTCGAGTTTTTCCAGGGCGTAGCGCCGGGTGGTGTCGAGCAAACGGTAAAACACTTCTTCATCACCGACCTCGACGTTGAGCAGAGATTTGGCGACCAGTTGTGTGACGGAGCCAAAGACCTCGTCGGGTTCAATGTGCTGACCGACAATCACGGCGGCAGCGGACTCCAGTGTGAAACCGCCACGAAAGACGCCCAATCGTCGCAAGCAAGTCTGTTCGCAAGGCGTGAGCAGATTGAAGCTCCAGTCCAGCGTCGCGCGCAGGGTATGGTGGCGTTCCAGGCTGCTCTGATTACCTGCTGGCGAGGCGGGCAGACGCCCCTGCAATTGGCTCAGCAAACCGCTCAGCCCCAGTTCGTTGACCTGCGCCGCCGCCAGTTCCAATGCCAGGGGGATGCCATCCAGCCGTCGGCAGATTTCAATGACATGAGGCAACTCGGCATCCTGCAATTCGAAGCTCTCGTGAGCCGCAAGGGCTCGTTCGGCAAACAGCTGCAGTGCAGAAAAGCTCAAGGCTTGCGCACGATCGAGCACCGCAATCGGCGGCGGGTAATCCAGGGATTCCAGGCGCTGCACATACTCGCCTTCGGCGCGCAGACTCTCACGGCTGGTGGCCAGAATGTGCACTTGCGGCGCGCCGCGCAAAATGTGCTCGCTGAGCAGTGCTACGGCATCGATCAGGTGTTCGCAATTGTCAATCACCAGCAACATCTGCCGTTTGCTCAAGCCGTGGATCAACCCGTTAAGCGGCTCGCCATCGTGCAGCGACAGGTCGAGCAAGGTCGCCAGGTGCGAGCAGATCATTTGTGGGTCGTTGATTGGCGCCAGGTCCAGCAGCCGGATGCCGTCCGGGTAGCGGCCGATCATCTGTTCGGCCACACGCAGGGCCACGGTGGTTTTGCCGATCCCGCCGGGGCCGACCAACGTGATGCAGCGCTGACGTGGCAGTTGGGCCACCAAACTGTCGACCAGTGGCTGACGGCCAATCATCTTCGTGCGGCGCAGCGGCAGGTTATGCCGGGTGCCGCTATCGGCGAGCGGGCGCTGCCCGATGGACTCCAGCAGGATCGGCGCGACAAAGCTGTAGCCGCGCTGCGCCACCGTGATGATGTAGCGCTGGCCGGCCTGACCGTCGCCAAGGGCTTTGCGTAGCGCCGCCATGTGCACCCGCAGGTTGATGTCTTCCACAATACTGTTCGGCCAAACCTCGGCGATCAACTGCTGCTTGCTCACCACTTCGCCGGCGTTCGCCAGCAGGATCAGCAGAATGTCCATGGCACGTCGCCCCAGGCGCAACGGCTGGTCGCCCTCAAGCACTAGCCGTTGTCCGGGATGGATCCGATAAGGGCCGAAACCGATGGCCTGATTCGGGGAAAGACTCAACAGCTCACTCCTGCAATGTTTTTATGATCCTGCCCGTGCTGTGCGAAGCCTTTGTGACGAGCAGGGCGGAGGAAGAGAACAGCGCACGCAAGCCCTCTAATCCGCAGTATCCGGACATATTCCTCAGGTTCTTGCCTGCGTGCAACGTGCAGACGGACGGCCTCGATGAACGCGAATCGGCGCAACCCCCGTTTTTACGGACTGCCATGTTCCAAGCCGCGTCTTTAGGCGCGCCACAATTAACAACGATTAACTCGTCTGTGTCCGGTCTAGCCCCAAAAATCCAGTGAGGCAAGTTCAGCTTCAGGCACAGGCCTGCTGGCTGCAATGGAATGCACACGTCCGGAGGACGGCGCAATGAGCAACGTGGTGGTTGTCTATCACAGCGGCTATGGGCACACGCGGGTCATGGCCGAAGCCGTAGCGCAAGGCGTCGAACGACATTCGGGCAGCATCTGTCGGTTGATTGCGGTAGAGGAGGTGGATGCACATTGGGATGAGCTGCATCGCGCCGATGCGATCATCTTCGGTGCGCCGACCTACATGGGCAGCGCTTCGGCGGGGTTCAAGCAATTCATGGAGGCCAGCGCGGCGTTCTATCTGGCCAAGCCGTGGCGCGACAAAATCGCCGCCGGGTTCACCAACTCGGGCAGCCTGTGTGGTGACAAGCTCAATACGCTGCTGCAAATGGCGGTGTTTGCCGCGCAACATTCGATGATTTGGGTCGGTCTCGACCTGCTTCCGGCGCGTTCAGCGGCCGGGTGCTTTGATGGGCAATTGAATCGTCTCGGCAGCTCACTTGGCGCCATGTCGCAATCCAATGTCGAACAGACGCCCGACCAGGCGCCACCGCCTGAAGACCGGTGCACAGCGGCGCACTTGGGCGAGCGGGTAGCGCGTCTGGCGCAGCGCATGGCGCAGGCGTGAGTAGCCCCTACAACGCGATGCAAACACTCGCGCCTGGCGCAGGCTGCGATCGTTTGATTTTGCTGTCTTGCGCCTCACGACAGCGCCAGGCGAACGGATTGATCCCCTCGCTGCGGGTGAAGATGTGACAGAAGTGCGCCTGATCGCAGAAACCGCACTCCAGGCTGATTTGCGTCAGGCTCAAGTCGGTGTGCAAGATCAAAAGCTTGGCGCGGGCGATGCGTTGGGTGCGGATCCATTCTTGCGGTGAGAGCCCGGTGCTGCACTTGAACGCCCGGGAAAAGTGACTGCGCGACAGCGAACACGCCTGTGCCAGTTCCGTGACTTCCAGGCTGTCGTCGAGTCGCTCGAGAATCAACTGTTTGACCCGCCGTTCGCGTTGCGGGCTGAGACCGCCGAGGCGTGGTGTGTGAGGTTCGCTGGCAGGGGCGAGGGCGACGCAGTGTTGTACGTGAACCATGGCCAATGTCCGTGTCGGTGGGGAACGCATGCTCGGCACTTTCCCCCAGGTCAAAAAAACAACGTTTCGCTGAGGGTTTCATTGTTGGGCGGGGCTGCAGGGCTGACGAGTTAAACGTTGTTAATTGCGCCGCGAAGCGTTGAACTCAGCACATCGCTGCAAGTCGGCGGGTGGCAGATCGGCGAAGATGACGACGATATAAAGCGCCCGTTTGTGGCTGCTGAGGGTGAATCAATTAGGGAGGTACACATGACAGGTTTGTTGCACGGTGCATCAGGTGCGTTCGGTTTGGCATTCGCGTTGGTGGCGGGCAGCGCGGCGGCGCAAGCACCACAGGTGGGCACGCAGGTGCCTGGCTACTTTCGTTTGGCCATGGGCGACTATGAAGTGACCGCGTTGTTCGACGGCTACAACGACCTGTCGCCCAAACTCCTGCAGGGCATGAGTCAGGGACGGATCCGTGCGATGCTCGCTCGCCGATCGATTGAAACCCCGGGCGTGCAAACGGCGTTCAACGCGTTTTTGGTCAACACTGGCAAGCAGTTGATCCTGATCGACACTGGCGCCGGGCAGTGCATAGGGGCCACCGCCGGCCAGCTCTCGGCGAACATGCAAGCCGCTGGCTACAAACCGGAGCAGGTCGACACCGTTTTGCTCACGCATCTGCATCTGGATCATGTTTGCGGTCTGGTCAATGGCCAGCAAAAACCGATTTTCGCCAACGCCACGGTCTACGCGGCCAAGGCGGAAGCCGACTATTGGCTCGACCCTCAAGCGTTGGCGAAGGCGCCGGCCGGGGCGAAAGCATTTTTCAAAATCGCTCAGGATTCCACGGCGCCGTATGTGGCTGCCGGGCGTTTCAAAACCTTCGCCCCCGGCCAGTCGCCGCTACCGGGCGTGGTCGAGGCCGAACTTGAAGCCGGGCACACGCCAGGCAGCACCACTTACCGTTTCACCTCGCAGAAAAACAGCATCGTGTTCATGGGCGATCTGGTGCACAACTTCGCCGTGCAGTTCGAGCACCCCGAGGTGTCGATCAGTTTCGATGTCAACGCTCAGCAGGCGATCAAAAGCCGTAACGCCGTGTTCAGCGCTGCCGCCGCCAGCAAAACCTGGACGGCCGCCGCGCACCTGCCGTTTCCGGGTATCGGTCACATCAACGCCATCGACAAGCATTTTCAGTGGGTGCCCGTTGAATACGGCCCTTACAAACGCGCCGCCAAAGTGCCGTTGATCGAGTAAAGTAAGTCGCACTCGCGCCTGACTGAACAAGACTTCCAAGTAAGGAATACCTGCTCATGAACCGTAACGATCTGCGTCGCGTCGACATGAACCTGCTGGTGATTTTCGAAGCCCTGATGTTCGAAAAAAACCTCACCCGGGTCGCGGAAAAACTGTTCATGGGCCAACCCGCCGTGAGCGCGGCGCTCGGTCGTTTGCGTGATCTGTTCGATGATCCGCTGTTGCTGCGCAACGGTCGCGCCATGGAGCCGACCGCCCGCGCCCTGGCCATTCTCAAGGAATTGCAACCGGCGATGGACGTCATTTCCGGTGCGGTCAGCCGGGCCAAGGAGTTCGAACCGGCGAGCAGTTGCGACGTGTTCCGCATCGGCCTGTCGGACGACGCCGAATTCGGTCTGTTTCCGCCGCTGCTGCGTAACCTCCAACAAGAGGCGCCGGGGATCGTTGTGGTCGTACGGCGTGCCAACTACTTGCTGATGCCAGCGTTGTTGGCCTCCGGCGAAATCTCCGTCGGCGTCAGCTACACCACCGACCTGCCGGCCAACGCCAAGCGCAAGAAGCTGCGCGACATCCCTTGCAAAGTTCTGCGCGGCGACGACCGCCCGGGGCCAATGACGCTGGACGAATACTGCGAGCGTCCGCATGCGATGGTGTCGTTCTCTGGCGATTTGAGCGGCAACATCGACCTGGATCTGGCCAAGCTCGGCCGTTGCCGTCGCGTGGTGCTCGGCGTGCCGCAATTCAGTGGCTTGCGCGCGTTGCTCGCCGGCACCGAAATGATCGCCACCGTGCCCGATTACGCCGCGTGCGCGCTGGTGGATGGCTGCGCGTTACGCGCTGAAGACCCGCCGTTCCCGATTGACGCGGCGCAACTGTCGATGGCCTGGAGCGGGGTGCATGACAACGACCCGGCCGAGCGCTGGCTGCGATCCAGGATCAGTCAGTTCATGTCGGCATCGCTGGACATCCCGCCCGCCTGACGTTGCACACCTTTCCTGAAAATGACACAAAACCCCGTGGGAGCGGGCTTGCTCGCGAAAGCGTCGGATCAGCCAGCGTCATCGTTGAATGACACAGCACTTTCGCGAGCAAGCTCCGACAGGTCTCTTTCGTTCCTTTTGGTTTTTGCTCGATCTAAGAAGAGAGCACACCCATCCAATTTCTCCCCGCTGCGCATTGGCATTATTCAGGTCAATGACATTTAAAGGGTCGGGTCATGAATGCCTTGCAACGCGACGAACGGGCGCAGGACGTCGGTTTACTGTTTCTACGGGTCAGCGGCGGTCTGTTTCTGCTGTGGGTGCACGGTTTGCCCAAGCTGCTGGACTTCACCGCGCAACTGCAACTGATCGAAGACCCGTTCCACCTCGGTGCCCATCTCACGTTGGTCCTGGCGATCTTCGCCGAAGTCCTCTGCCCATTACTGATCGTCGCCGGGTTACTGGCGCGATTGGCCTGCTTGCCTATTCTATTTGTGCTGCTAGTCGCGCTGTTGGTCGTGCATCCGCAATGGAGTGTGGCTGAAGGGCAGTTTGGCTGGTTGCTGTTGATCCTGTTTGCCACCGTGTTTATCGCCGGGCCGGGACGGCTGGCGCTCAATGTTCGCCTGCCCGGAGTGCTGCGTTATGCCTGATAGCCCATTTCAGAATGCACCCGGGGGCGATGAGATTGTCACGCTGATCGTCAAGCATCGGGTCAAGTCCGGTTTTGAAAAACCCTATGAGGCCTGGCTGCGCAATATCGTCAGTGTGGCGGGGCGCAGCGAAGGGCATTTAGGGGTTGATGTGATGCGCAGCAAGCATGGCGGGCTTGATCTGTTCACCTGCGTGCTGCGTTTTTGCTCGACCGAGGCGATGCAGCGCTGGCTCGACTCTGAGCAACGCCAGGCCCTGATCAATGAAGCCGCACCGATGCTGGCCGACGGCGATCAGACCGAAGTCGCACCAATCAACGAGTTCTGGTTCTCCCCACTGGCCGATGCCGCGTCACCGCCACCGCGCTGGAAACAAGCGGTCATCACATTGCTGGTGATTCTGCCGCACACCTTGCTCGTGCCGCTGATCTGGGGGCCGCTGCTCAAGCTGCATCCGCTGCTTTCCAACTACGTGGTGGCCACGTTCCTGATCACCCTGACCATCGTTGTGTCAGTGGTGTACGTGTTCATGCCCCGCGTGACCCGTTTGTTCGCGCCGTGGCTGGAAGCCAGTCAGGCCCATGAACACATTGACCCCGACGACCACCCGTCACGCTGAACCCCATTCACTTTTGTCGAAGGAACTGCGATGAACGCCGATCTGATTCTGTTCAATGGCCAATTTCATACCGTAGACCGAACCAAACCGCTGGCCAGCGCCGTGGCAATCAAGGACGGTCGCTTCGTGGTCGTCGGTAACGACACCCAAGCCATGGCCCTGCGCGGCTCGGCCACACAAGTGGTCGACATGCACGGGCGCTGCGTTATCCCCGGTCTCAATGACTCGCACTTGCACCTGATCCGTGGTGGTTTGAACTACAACCTCGAACTGCGCTGGGAGGGCGTGCCATCGCTGGCCGATGCGCTGCGCATGCTCAAGGAGCAGGCCGACCGCACACCGACCCCGCAATGGGTGCGCGTGGTCGGCGGCTGGAACGAATTCCAGTTCGCCGAAAAACGCATGCCGACCCTTGAAGAGCTCAACCAGGCCGCGCCCGATACTCCGGTGTTCGTCCTGCACTTGTACGACCGCGCGTTGCTCAACCGCGCCGCGTTGCGTGTGGCCGGTTACACCCGCGACACGCCAAACCCGCCGGGTGGCGAGATCGTGCGGGATGCCAACGGCAACCCGACCGGCATGCTGGTGGCAAAACCCAACGCGATGATTCTGTACTCGACCCTGGCCAAGGGGCCGAAGCTGCCACTGGAATATCAGGTCAACTCGACCCGCCAGTTCATGCGCGAACTCAATCGCCTCGGCCTGACCAGCGCGATCGATGCCGGCGGCGGTTTCCAGAACTACCCGGACGATTACCAAGTGATCGAGCAGTTGGCCAAAGACGACCAACTGACCGTGCGCATTGCCTACAACCTGTTCACCCAGAAGCCGAAAGAAGAGCTGACCGATTTCCAGAACTGGACCGGCAGTGTCAAGTTGCACCAGGGCGACGACTTCCTGCGGCACAACGGCGCCGGCGAGATGCTGGTGTTTTCGGCGGCGGACTTCGAAGACTTCCTCGAACCGCGCCCGGACCTGCCGCAAACCATGGAACAGGAACTGGAACCGGTGGTGCGTCACCTGGTCGAGCAGCGCTGGCCGTTCCGTCTGCACGCCACCTACAACGAATCGATCAGCCGCATGCTCGACGTGTTCGAGAAGGTCAACCGCGACATTCCGTTCAACGGTCTGCCGTGGTTCTTCGACCACGCTGAAACCATCACCGCGCAGAACATCGAACGCGTAAAAGCGCTGGGCGGCGGCATTGCGATTCAGGATCGTATGGCGTTCCAGGGTGAGTATTTCGTCGACCGCTACGGCAAGCAGGCCGCTGAAGCCACACCGCCGATCAAACGCATGCTCGCCGAAGGCGTGCCGGTTGGCGCGGGCACCGACGCGACGCGGGTTTCGAGCTACAACCCATGGACGTCGCTGTACTGGATGGTCAGCGGTCGCACCGTCGGTGGTCTGGCCTTGTACGAGGAAGGTTTGCCGCGCACCACCGCGCTGGAACTGTTCACCCACGGCAGCGCCTGGTTCTCGTCCGAGCAGGGCAAGAAAGGCCAGATCAAGGTCGGGCAACTGGCGGATCTGGCGGCGCTGAGCGCGGATTTCTTCCACGTCGAAGAAGAAGCCATCAAGTGGATCGAGTCAGTGCTGACCGTGGTCGGCGGCAAGATCGTTTACGCCGCAGGCGACTTCCAGGACCTCGGCCCGGCCAGTGTGCCGGTGCTGCCGGACTGGTCGCCAGTGGCGAAAGTCCCGGGCCACTGGCGCCAGAACGCGCCATTGCAGGCGCAAGTACACCAGTGCGTCGGCGCGTGCGCCGTGCACTCGCACAGCCATGAAAAGGCTCGCCTGTCGAATGCGCCGGTCAGCGATTTCGCCGGTTTCTGGGGCGCGTTCGGCTGTTCCTGCTTCGCGTTCTGATCCTTACAACAAAGCGCCGACCCCGACGGTCGGCGTCTCACGCAACAACCATCCACCGAGGAGTTTCACATGAGCAACGTTCCTTACTCGCGTCTGAACAAAGACGATGCCGTCGTGTTGTTGGTCGATCACCAGACCGGTCTGATCTCGCTGGTGCAGGATTTCTCGCCGAATGAGTTCAAGAACAACGTGCTGGCACTGGGCGACATCGCCAAGTTCTTCAAACTGCCGACCATCCTCACCACCAGTTTCGATGCCGGCCCCAACGGCCCGATCGTGCCTGAGCTGCGTGAGCAGTTTCCGGACGCGCCGTTCATTCAGCGTCCAGGCCAGATCAACGCGTGGGACAACGAAGATTTCGTCAAAGCGATCAAGGCCACCGGGCGCAAGCAACTGATCATCGCTGGCGTGGTGACCGACGTTTGCGTGGCATTCCCGACCCTGTCGGCGATTGCTGAAGGCTTTGAAGTGTTCGTCGTGACCGATTCGTCCGGCACCTTCAACACCACCGTGCAGCAAGCGGCATGGGCACGCATGTCGGCCGCCGGTGCACACCTGATGAACTGGTTCGCCGTGGCTTGCGAGTTGCAAGGTGACTGGCGCAACGATATGGAAGGCTTGGCACATTTGCTCTCGGAACGCCTGCCGAACTACCGCAACTTGATCAACAGCTATACCAAGTTCACGGCCAAGTGATGAACTGAAAAATGCCCGCAAGTTTGCGGGCATTTTTGTCTCGTCGCCGCCGCAATAATGCGTTGGCAAACGCTGTGGCGAGAGATTGGGCTTAGTTCAGATGAGTCTTGAGTTCAGCCGCTGCCTGACGTACTGCAGCCTTCACCTCAGGAATCTGACTCAGCGGGTTGAGCAGCCCGAAGTCATGAATCATCCCGTTGTAACGCACGGCGGTCACCGGCACACCCGCTGCATCCAGATGCCGCGCATAGCCTTCGCCTTCATCACGCAACACGTCGAATTCGGCAGTCTGCACCAATGCTGCGGGCAAACCCTTGAGTTGTTCGGCGCTGGCATTCAAGGGCGAGGCGTGGATCTGTGCACGTTCGGCCGAGTGGGTGGTGTAGTTGTCCCAGAACCACTGCATCATGTTTTTGGTCAGGAAGTGGCCCTCGGCAAACTGCTGGTACGAACCGTCGTCGAATTGTGCGTTGGTCACCGGCCACATCAGCAACTGGAAACGCAGGGCCGGGGTTTTCTGTTCCTTGGCCATTAACGCTACGACCGCCGCCATGTTGCCGCCGACGCTGTTGCCGGCCACCGCCAGACGCTTGCCGTCGACGCCGATGTCCTTGCCGTGCTCAGCCACCCATTTCGTGGCGACGTACGCCTGGTTGATTGCGGTCGGGTACTGCGCTTCCGGCGACGGCGTGTAATCGACGTACACCGCGACGGCGCCGGAGCCCACCACCAAGTCACGAATCAGACGCTGGTGCGTCGGGAAGTCACCCAACACCCAGCCGCCACCGTGGAAGAACATGAACACCGGCAACTCGCCTTTGACGTTGGCCGGACGCACCACTTTCAGGTTGATGGTCTGACCGTCGACGTTGATTGCCTTGTCGCTGACTTCCACGCCGGACAGATCAACCTTCACCGAAGCCTGTGCGCCGGTCAGCACGGCACGCGCTTCTTTCGGGCTCAGTTGCTCAAGCGGTTTGCCACCGCCAGCCGCGAGGGCTTCGAGGAAGGCTTGGGTGTTGTGTTCGACGCCGGGGCTGCCTGCGGCAAACGCGTTGCCGATGGAAAGAGCGAGGAGGGAAGCGGTCAGGGTTTTCTTGACGAGGGTCATGGTGGAAATCCTTTTGAGTGTTTTTAGGGTATGTGCCTTGATTGCGGGCTGCTGTGGCACTGGGGTTCAGGCCTCAGCAACACCGTGAGCACAGATTAGTGGGGTGCCGAACAGCGAAAAAGCGGCTATAAAGCGTTTAACTGTCCACCAGAGAGTGACAATGAACCCGTTCGAAGACATGCGTATTTTTTGCCAGGTCATGGACTCCGGCAGCTTCACCGCAGCGGCCGATCAATTGGGCCTGTCCAAGCAGTTCGTCAGCCGTCGGTTGATGCAATTGGAAGAGCGCCTGGGCGTGCGCTTGTTGAACCGCTCGACCCGGCGCCTGGACGTCACGCCGCTGGGCCAGAGCTATTACGAGTCGGCGCTGCGGCTGCTCGGCGAAGTCGAACAAGTGGAGCAGAGCATCGCCGGACAAACCGCCGAGCCACGCGGGACGATTCGCCTCAGTGCACCGCTGTCGTTTGCCGTGGCGCATCTTGGATGCCTGCTGCCGGTGTTTTTGCAGCGCTATCGTGAAGTGACGGTGGAAGTGGATCTGAGTGATCGCCCCGTTGACTTGCTGGGCGAGGGTTACGATTTGGCGCTGCGCATCGGCGTGCTGGAAGACTCGACCCTGATCGCCCGTCGCATCGCCTCCATCGAGCGGGTGTACTGCGCCAGCCCCGCATACCTCGCCGAGCGTGGCACGCCGCTCAACCCCGAAGACTTGCACAGCCATGACTGCTTGCCTTACGGGCACGGCCGCTCGGTGCAATGGCGCTTCAATGCCGGGCAAGGCAAGCCGGTGTTGGTCAACGTCACCGGACGAATGCGCGTGAACAACGGCGAGTTGCTCAGGGACGCGGCGGTGCAGGGGATGGGGATCACTTACCTGCCAACGTTCATTGTCGGCGCGGCGCTGAAGGACGGGCGACTGGTGCCCGTACTGGATGACCTGCGTCCCGAGCCGTTGACGTTGTCAGCGGTGTATCCGCAGCATCGTCAGGCCTCGCGCCCGGTGCAGGCGCTGGTCGAGTTTTTGCGTGAGCGGTTGAATCCGAACTTGGCTACCAACCCCTCGTAGGGCTGTCGAGGGAAACGAGGCGGCTCAAAACAGCGGTATTTCACTATCACGATCTGTATTTCAATTCGGTATGTTTAAAGTTGGTTTTGAAAATCGGACGCTTCCCACAAGGTTTTCAGGTTGTCCGTCGGACGTCCCGTCTCTAGCCTGTGCACGTCGCTGCCAATTCAGCGACCAGGACTGGAAACCCCGATGGGTATTAGTGGCGCGTACACGCCTTTCATAACGTATCCGTGCGCACTTTGAACGCGTGCACTCCGTTATGGCGGCTGTGCGCGGGAGACCTTCGGGTCGACCGGGTCGCCGCTGCCAGGGTTTCCAACCTGCGTACAGCTGCCACCTCTTCGTCCGGAAACCAAATGGGACAGCTCCAACTTTTCAGTGGAGTTCCACCAAAAAAAATCTACGCCGAATCCCCCGAAACAAATACCGATCCAACATCCCCGTACGCTATCCATCGATAGCAAAAAAATCCACGAAGCGGCCGACCGCGCCCTTGATCACTACCTCAATCCGAACGCTCACATCATGGCGTCCACTCGCACCCCCGAGCCCATGTACCTCGCCACCCCGGTGTACGACACCGAATCGCTGCTGGCCAATGCCAGCGAAACACTCGGCTCGGTCACCGAGATGCTCAACAACTTCGCCGCGATGCTCGAACCTCACACCGCAAGACCGCGCTGGGGATCGCGCAAATCGTCATGCTGAGCGAGTTGGCGGTCAATCAGACGCTGGATAACGTCCAACCCACCGCATAACCCTGTGGGAGCGGGCTTGCTCGCGAAAGCGGTGGTTCCGGCAAGGAGGATGCTGAATGTACCGACGCCTTCGCGAGCAAGGCCGATCCCACAGTCGTTGGCGGGCGACGGCTTACAAAGTCGCAACAACCACAATTGCCGGGCTGATCTAGACTCCGACCGCTCAATCAAGAGCATCGTGCGGAGTACGCCATGGAAGTGCCGAACAATAAGAACGCTATCGAAAGCAATCGTCAGGCGTGGAACGATTCCGCCCGCCACCATCAGGACTCCCCTGACTGGCAGGCGCTGCTGACTGACGTCGCACAGGCAGGTTTCTCGTGCCTCGACGACACCTTGCGCGGCGTGCTGGAACAGGTTGGCGTTGACGGCAAAGACGTGATTCAACTGGGCTGCAACAACGGTCGCGAAAGTCTCTCGCTGGTCGCCCTCGGCGCGCGGAATGTGGTGGGTGTGGATCAGTCGAGCGCGTTTCTCGATCAGGCCCGCGAGCTGAACAGCCGTTCAGCGCACAACGCCGAATTCATTGAATGCGATATCCATCACCTGCCGGCCTCGCTGCAAAACCGCTTCGACGTAGCGCTGATTACTATCGGCGTACTGAACTGGATGCCGGACATCGGCGAATTCTTCCGCCACGTTGCGCAGACCCTGAAACCGGGCGGGAAACTGGTGATCTACGAAACCCATCCGTTTCTGGAAATGGTCGACCCCGACGCCGAGGACCCGTTCCGCCTCGCCAGCTCCTACTTCCGCGCCGAGCCGTTTGTGCAGCAAGAGCCCATCGTCTACGTCGGCAAGGTCGAGCAACCGGCGGCGAAGTCGTACTGGTTCGTGCACACCCTCGGCGCGATCTTCAGCGGCGCCATCGGGGCAGGGCTGAACATCGCGCACTTCAAGGAATATGCGCATTCGAATCGGGAAGAACTGTATGACCGGTACCTGAATCAGGAGGCGCAGTTGCCGTTGTGTTTCACCCTGGTTGCCAGCAAGAACTGACGCTGTCGCAGCCACTGGCCCCTTCGCGGGCAAGCTCGCCCCCACATTTGATCTGTGTCCAACAAAGATCCCTGTGGGAGCGAGCTTGCTCGCGAAGGCGGCACCAAAGCCGCCACACCTCTTGAGGTTGATTCAAGTCTGCGCCGCCGCACTCACCACCGGCCGCCCCGGTTTGCGCAGTAGTTCCAGGCGTGAGCCCTCGTAGCGGGTCTCACGGAAGAACCGCCACCGCCCAAACAAGCAATAGACGTGCGTCACGCGGCCCTGTTCTTGATAGCCCATACGAATGTGCAGTTTCATTGCCGGGATGTTGCGGGTTTCGCAGACGTCGACGACTTTGTTACAGCCTTGGGCGGCCATGGCTTCCCACAACGCCACTTGCACGTCCACCGACAGGCTGCTGCCGAAATAGGCGCGGGTCATTTCGCCGCCGAATTCGAAGAACTCGCCGGGTTTGACCGGGAAGTTGCAGCCGTAATAGTGGCGGTCGTGATAGTCGCGAATGCTGCCCCAGATGAACGCCACCGCGTGACCGTCAGCGTCGAGGTACATGTGCCCGGTGTGCCCTTCGGCGGCGAGTTCGGCCATGGTCGCCACGCGGTCACCAAAATGCTTGGCAAACGCGCCGGCATTGTGTGGTGTGATATCGACTTTGCGCAGGCCCTCATAGGGGCGCAGCTTGTGCGGCGGCACCGGGCTGACCAGGTCACGTTCCATCCACAACAGTTCCCAATGGAAGAACACGTAGCGTTTCCACAACGTGCCGACGGTGTGGCTCAGGCCTTTTTGCTTGATGCGTTCACGCAGTTTTCCGATAACGCTCATGATGCCCTCTATGGCCGAAGCCCAGTGTTGTGGATGTCGCTTTTTGTGGTTATAGATCAAGCCTTTACATGCCTTTCAGAGTGCCATTTTCGAAAATACTGCAACGTATGCAAGTCAATCGAGTGCCGTGGCACCGCGTAGAAAGTCCTTGTTCAGGTCGGCGTAGGAAACCCGTGGAACGCCCATCAGCCGCTGCGCTAACACGCGGCTCAGGGATTCGTCGGGGTTGAGATACGCATCACCAAAGTCGGCCCCGAGTTGAGTCGGATGGGCGACGATCTCCAGTACACCGTCGGTCGGCGAGCTGCCGTTGCGCAAGTCCACGGGGGTGCACACGTAGTCCGCCGTTGCACCGGCCAGACGCTGCAAACGCCAATTGAGCCAACCTTTGAAAACGCGTTTGGGCAGATTGAGGTTTTGCCCCAGATTGCGCGCCAACCGAATCGGTACACCGTGATGCGCAGCGAAGCGCGCGACGATCTCGCCGATCGGCAAAATGTTGTGCACATGTTGGTGCGAGTCGATGTGACTGGGATGCACGCCATGATCGACGCAGCGTTGCCACTGCGCCTGCAATTCTTCATGCACCGCCTCACGGTCTTCGCGACTGAGCCACAAGCGGTGGCGCGGCAGGTTGAGGTCGAATACGCCATGGCTGTCGCAGAACGTTCGGCGCTCCACAATCGTTCGGCTCAGCGGTCGCCCGTAAGTCAGGTTGAAGTGCAGCCCGACCCGGCCCTCAAGCAAGGGCTGCCGAGCCATGGTGCACGCGGCTTCGAACGCTGGCATGTTGGCCATGGCGGTGGCGGAACTGATGACCCCGGCCTGAAACGCCGCGAAGATCACCGCGTTTTCGTTCGGGCTCAGGCCGAAATCGTCAGCGTTGACTATGACTTGGCGAGGCATGTTCGCCCTCCGTGGTGATCGCGACAGGTTTGACGACAGGTGCAGGTTTGGCCGCACGTTTTGCCCGCCACTGTTGCAGTGTCGGTTTGAGCCGGTGCCAGACGCGTAATGCCAGACCCAGCGCCAGGCCACTCGGGCGCCAGGAATAGAAACTCCAGCGCCAGTGTTCCAGTTGCCCGGTCATGCGTTCGTGCAGTTGGTGGCTGGAGTTTTCCAGGCTGACCCGTGAGGCATCGATCCAGCGCCAGTGGTCGTCCAGGCCCCAGCGAATCCATTCCTCCAGCAGCACCCGGCCGCTGCCCAGATCGGCGTATTGCGGCAGGAAGGCGAGGTTGTAATCGTAGAGCCGGCCCTGTTCGAGCAAGCCCAGGCGATAGCTGATGCAGCGCCCGTTCAACTCCAGCGTTACCACCCGCACCAAGCCTTGGCCGGCGAGGGCAATGAAAGCGCGCTCGATCAGATGACGACTGCGTTCGCTGGCGAAGATCCCGACGCCTTCGTCGCCTTTCCAACTGACCGCTTCGACTTCGCTGATGACCTGCAACAGCGGACCCATGCTGATCGCGTCCGGAATGATCCGCCGTACCTGAGCCCCGCACGCGGCAATGCGCTTGCGAGCCCGGCGCAGTTTGTAGCGCGGATCGCCGGACACTTCCTGATGATCCGCCTCGCTGATCAGGTGCACAGGCGCCCGACAACTGAGCCGTCGCTCGCCCGTAGAGCTGTGTGCCATCCATTCGGTGAGGGCACTTTCCTCACCGGCCGGCTCCGAGAGTTCGTTGAGCTGAAGCAGTGCATGGGGCAGGCGTTGGCGAATCAATACAAGGGCCTCGTGCATGTCCTCGCCGCCTAGCAAAGAGAGCAGGGCCAAGCGATCAGCCAACGGATAACCCAGGTGGTGCAACACCCGAAACCGCAACCCGGCGAAGCGCTCACGACTCGCCACCAGCGGTAGGCACAGACGCAATTGATCCGCCTCCCATCCCAGCAGGATGTGCAGGCGCTCACCCTCGCCAAGGGCCTGCTCGGCCGCACACAACCAGCCAAGGTTGTTGAACGGCGTGTGGTCCGTCACGCGCAGGCGCAGCGCTTCATACGCTGTTGCCGGAAAGTCGGCGGCGCACAATGAAGTACGCCATTCGAATCGCGTCGCCATGGGCTCAGGTCGCCGTTACTGTGACGGGTGGACGGGAAGGTTTGCGTAGCGCCTCCAGGCGCGAGCCGCTGTAGCGGGTTTCGCGGTAGAAGTGCCAGCGACCGAACAGGGTGTAAACGTTCATGATCCGGTGTTGCTCGGTATAGCCCATGCGCAAGTGCAGCTTGAGCGCGGGGATGTTGTGGAATTCGCAGACGTCCACGACCTTGTCGCAGCCCTGGGCAGCCATGGCTTTCCACAGCGCCAGTTGCAGATCCACCGACAGTTCGCTGCCCCAGTAGGCTCGGGTCAGTTCGCCGCCGAATTCGAAGAACTCGCCGGGTTTCACCGGGAACAGACAGCCGTAGTAATGCCGGTCGAGATAGTCCCGCGCGGTGCCCCAGATGAACGCCACGGCGTCGCCCTGATCGTCCAGGTGCATGTGCCCGGTGTGGCCTTCTCTGGCCAGTTCGGTCATGGTGCCGACGCGGTCGCCAAAGTAGCGGGCAAAGGCACTGGTGTTGTCCGGCGTGATTGTCACCACCCGCAGCGGTGGGTAGGGTTTTAGGTTGTGCGGGGGGACGGGACTGACCAGATCACGCTCCATCCACAGCAATTCCTGATGAAAGAACACGTAGTGCTTCCATGCCTTGCTGAAGGTGGCGCGCAGGCCTTTTTGTCTAATGTGTTCGCTGAGTTTTTGCACAATGTTCATGGTCTTGACTCCTGATGACGATGCATCGCGTGGCTCCAGGCCAACGCGGCGGAACATCAAAGGACGGTTCATGACGCTCTCCAACTGAGGGAAAACAGGGTTTGCCCTGGCAGATCGAAGCGCACGCGTCCGTCCTTGCAGGCAAACGGCGCGTCACGGCTGCGGTTGTCGGCGCCGAAGTACCGCAGGGCGCCGTTGTTCAGCGGGCACGGGGTGCCGCTCAGGTCTACACGTTGCAGGCGGGTGCCTTTGTTGACGCCCAGCAAGCCGCGCTGCTCATCGCTGGACATCGCCAGCACGTCGACTTCAAACCCATCGTTGTCCAGCGCCAGGACGTTATGCAGCCAATGTTGCGCGATGAATTGCTGGGCCAGACCCACGGGTTTGAGTTCAAAGCGTTGTTCATCGGCCGAGACGCGCAGCATGCCTTTGGGGTACTGCGGCTCATCGGCGGCCTGGAACCAGTTGAGCATGCTCAGCAAACCGTCCTGAGAAGCGTTGATCACCACCGACGCCCACCACAGCGCGGCGTAATGGGTTTCCTGATCGTAGGGGCTGAGGCTGGAGCCGCTGGACATATTGGTCTGATCGAGCAGCAAGGCTTTGCGTGGCTGGCCTTTATCGTCGAGGCCAACGAGTTCGGCGGCGCGGCGTACGCTGTCGCGGTAGACGCGAGTGGCGAGCAGGTCGCGGATCATCCATTCGTGCCACGCCAAGGCGTCGACCTGATCGCCGGATTCGCTCAGCAAGCGCCGCGCCCAATCGATACCACGCTTGTCTGCCGCGTTGTCAGCGAACGGCCCGTTGACCAGCCGCGAACTGGCCGGCATGGCGATACGCACGCCAGCCTTGGCGTTCGCCGGGTCGCTGCGCACCTGCCGGGCCATGCTGGCGAAGATCGCCTGATACTGCGCGTAGCTGGAGTAGTTGAGGTTCGGTTCGTCGGCAAATCCGATGTAGTGGGTGCCTTTGCCGCCGAGCGTGCGGGTACTGGCGAGCCACGCATCAAGGCCGCTGTTGCTTTGCACGTCGGCGCGCAGATCAGCCTGACGCTGGCTTCCGGCGAGCAGGGTGATGTCCTGCTGGATGCCGAAACGATCCTGATAGAACTGACGGAACGCGTCCTCGAAATGCCGGTTTTTCGCCGTCACATCAACAAAGCTGTAGTAACTGGCGGCAGTGGGTTTCAGCGCATCGAGGGCGGCATAGCTGGTGGTGGGCGGCATCACATAGGGCAGGGCGATGCCCAGATCCGGCGTGCGCCCGAGCACTTTGTCGTGCAGGGTCAAGCGGGTCTGGCCGACGTCTTCGCGCAGCGGTTTGAGCTGTTGTGGATTCTGCGCAAACAGATTGGCCGTGCCGTCGAGCCAGAACGCGGCTTTGCCGCTGCCTTGCAGGCGCAGGCGCCAGACTTGTTCACGCTCACTGACCGGCAGCGCGACCTGATCGAACTGCCAATACGCGCGGTACTGTTTCAGGGCCAGCGTCAGTGCCTGACCATCACCCACCCGTTGCGCCTGCAGCGCACTGACGCCGCCATGAAATTTACCGGCCAGCACTGCGCGCTCACCGGGCGCGACTTTGAAATACAACATGTCGCCGTTCTGGGCTTGAACGCTGAAGTGCACTTTGGCCGGGGCGAACAGCGCGACCGTGTGTTCATCGTGTTCTATCCGGTAATTGCGGAAGCTGTAGCCGGGGATTTCCAGTCGATAGCTGGCTGCGCCGGGCGCCAGACTCCAGCTCTGGCTACCGCGGGTTTCACTGGCCTTGATGAACCTGTCACCTTGCAGTTTGCCTTGGCCGTCGAGCAGGTACAGATGCTCTTCGTTGGCATCCGCTTGCCACGCCGGGGTCCAGCGCACGGTCACGTTATCGGGTTGATCGGTTTGCAGGTACAGGCTGGCGTCGCGGATTTCGCCCCAACGCATCGACGCCGCGAAGGCGTCTAGCGAGAGGCCGAGACCGAACAGCAGGGCCAGGCCTTTCATGCGGCTTTGCGACGTTGCAGCATCAGCCACATCGGGGTGATGTCGCTGGGCAGGATGATCAGGGTTTGCCAGAACGGCACGCCGCTCAGACGGCAGTACAACACCAACATCGCCACCGTGACGGCGAGATAGGCAATCGACGAAGCCGCCGCTGCGCCGACAATCCCGTAGGCCGGAATCAACACCAGGTTCAGCGCCAGATTGAGCAAGGCCCCCAGCCCCATCAGCAAGGACACCGTGCCGGGGCGATTTTTGCCCAGCAAGTCCAGACGCAGAATGCTCGCATAGCACAAACCCAACAGCCCCGGCAGTAACGCGAGCAGCGCCGGATAGGCCGGTTGGTAGGCGATGCCGAACAGAGTGACGATCAGCCAATTGCCGATTACCGCCATGGTCAGGCATGCGCCGAGCATCACCGTCGCGGTCAGGCGTAGCGCCAGCGGGGTGACTTTGTCCATGCCTTCGTCCTGTTGCAGCAGGCGTTTCATCAACGGCGTGGTCACCGCTTCAGGGACGATCAGCAGCAGTTCGGCGGCGGCGCTGGCCATGGCGTAATGACCCAGCGCCGTGCTGCCGAGCAGGGCGCCGATGAACAAATAATCCGAGCGCAAAATCACTTGCTGGAACAGCAGGTCGGGATGGCTGCGGGCGCTGTAACGCAGCAGTTCTTTCTGGCTGGCGCGATCCCATTGCAATTGCAACGGTTGCGCCCGTTTGAGCCAGACCCAACCGACCAGCACCACCAGGCTGATCCCGGCCAGCCAACTGATCAGCGCCGCTTCGAGGGCGGCGCTTTTCCACATCCAGAACAGCCCGAGAAACAGCAGCAGCGGTGCCAGCGATTCCACCAGACGCAAGGCATTGAATGCGACCACGCCGCCGGACGCGTTGTGCAACGTCAGCAGGCCGCTTTTCAAAACCGTCAGCGGCACTGCCAACAGCAACAGCCAGGCGAGCAGGCCGAGCTGCGTGGTCACATCCAGTTCACTGCCAAACTCGCGCACCAGCGCTACTACCAGCAGGGTTAATAGCGCCGCCAGCAAGCAACCGAAAACCAGCACCTGACTGAGCAACACCCCCATCGGCCTTTGTTTAGCGGCCTGATAACCGACCGCCGAATTCAGCCCGCCACTGGTGGCCGCGCTGATCAGGTCGGGCAAGGTGCTGAGCAATGCAAACAGCCCGCGTTCACTCGGCCCGAGGATCCGCGCCAGCAGCACGTTGCGCAGTAAACGCAGGGCGATCATCGCCAGTTTGGTGCCCATGCTCAGCGCCAAGTGCTTGAGGTAGCGGCCTCGGCTCATGGTCGTGCTCCGCGAAAGATCCGCCACGACAGCAGTTGCGGATTGCGCGCTGTGCGCTGACTGACACCGAAACGCGGCAGGTTCAGCGGATCGCCTTCACCGCGATAGAGGCCGGTGCTGGTGCCCAGCGCAAACGGATAATCGTGATCGGCAACCTGCTTGCGCACGCGCTCGTCGTTGTCGCCGTTGGGGTAGCAATACACCGGCAGCGGCCGGTTGCAGCCGTTGTGCAAGGCATCGCGGCTGCGGCTGATTTCTTCGCTCAGGCGCACATCGTCAAGGCCGGTGAGGATCGCGTGACTGGCGCCGTGGGGGCCGAAACGCACCAGACCTGAGGCTTCCATCGCGCGCACCTGATGCCAGTCCAGTGCCTGCGGTTGCGATTCTTGCGGGCACTCATCGGTCAGGCGTTCAAGTTCTTGCGGTGCCAGTGTCTTGAGCCCTTGCAGATAATGCAGCAGTGCCAGGCTGCGCCGATCGACATCAATGTCATCGAGCAACACGGGCAGCGGATGGCCCGTGGCATGCAAGCGCTCGATCAAATGCATCCGCGCCTTGTCGCCGTGGCTGCCCCACAGGGTTTCGCCCACGGCCTCCCACCAAAAACGCTGACGGCTGCCAATGAAGTCGGTCGAGAGGAAAATGCTCGCCGGCACCTGGTGTTTTTGCAGCAGGGGGAAGGCGTTGACCGCGTTGTCGCGCCAGCCGTCGTCGAAGGTCAACGCCACCCTTGGGCGCTCGGTGTGCAGCGAATTGGGCTGAAGGATTTCCATCAGCGGCACGCAATCGAAGTGGCGACGCAGCCACACCAGCCAATGCTCGAAGGCCTTGGGCCCGACGCACAGCTCATTGCGGTGGGGCAGGTCGGCGGCGCGGTCGTTGGACAGCACCCGGTGCAACATCAGAATCACCCCGGCGCCCTGCAACTGGTTTCGGCCCATGGAAGAGTTGAGATAGAGCCAGCCACTGGTGCTTTTTATCAATTGTTTGATCGCCATGGCTTCGGTCCTCTTAGCGGTTCTGTTCAGGATTCCACTGGGCATAGCGCTGGCCGCGCAGGAACTGCCACAAGCCAAGACTCATCCCGGCGAGGGTGACCAGCACAAAGGCGGCGAGGCGGAAGGGTTTGGGCAAGCGGTGTTGCGAATCCATCAATCCGGCTATCGCCACGGCGTAGCCGAACAGTTGTGCAATGAGGCTCAGGCGATAGAAACCGTGCTCGCTCCACAGCCAGAAGTTGCTCAGCAACAATGGCAGCAAAAGGATTGGTGCCAGGCGGCGGATCAGTTTGTGGCTGATCAGCGCGATCGAATACAGGCCATATTTCATCGGATTGAGCAGTTCGCGGCGCTGAGCGAGGCTTTGCAGCCCGCCGACGGTGACGCGCTGACGACGACGGAACTGTTTGTCGGCTTCATCGACGCCTTGGTCGATGACCTGCGCTTGCGGTACATAGACGATGCGTTTGTGCGCGACCGGCGCGCAGGTGCTGATAAAGAAATCGTCGTTAACCTCTGCCGGCACGTTCTGGAACAACTCGCGGCGCAGCGCGAGCAGGGCACCGTCGGCGGACACCATGCACCCGGTGCGGTTTTCCACCCGGCGCAGCCAGCCTTCGTAATGTCGATACAGGCTATCGCCGACGCTCAAGCCGCCACCGGTGACCGGAATCACCATGTGCCCGGCACAGGCGCCGACTTGGGGGTCGCTCAATGGCGCCAGCAAATGTCCGAGGGTGTCGCGTGACCATTGGTTGTCGGCGTCGGTGAACACCAGAATGTCGCCCGTGCTCAGGGCCACGCCGGCGTTAAGCGTCGCCGCTTTGCCTTGGCGCGGCAGGTCGAGCACGGTAATGCGCGGATCGACGACGTTGTGTGCACAAGCCACGGTGTCATCCGTCGAGCCGTCGCTGGCGAGAATGATCTGCAAACGGGCAGGCTGATAATCCTGGGCCAGCAGCGTGCGTAACTTGTGCTCGATGTGCCGCGCCTCGTTGTGGGCGGCAATCACGATGCTGATGTTCAGCGGCGGCGTTGGGCCATGCCGGCTGGCCGCGAACAGAGGCGCCAATATCGTCAGCAAAAGCGGGTAACCCACATACGCGTAGACCGGTAGCAACAGGCACATCCAGAAAATGAACTCAGCCACGGGCAGGCCTCCTGGCATTCCAATGACACAGACTGAGAATGAACGCGGCGCCGGCCAGGTGCAGGCGTACCCAGTGCAGGCCCCACAGTTGCAGGGTCAGCAAGAGGTCACGATGCTTGATGCTTTGGCGAATGCTCAGCACCAGCCCCGGCACCAGGGTCAATATCACCATGACCGCTGCGTGATGAGGAAAACCATCGAGCAGCGCGGAGATCGCCAGAAAGTCGAGGAGCCAGACCAGCAGCGAAAGCATCGGGAAGCGCAGCAGACGCAGGCTGTAACCGTGGGTGCGCAACAGTTGCAGATGACTGCCCTGACGCCACATTTCCTTGCCCATCCACTCGCGCCAGTTCATTTCGTAACCCCAGTGCAGGGCTTCGTTGTCGTTGATCGACAGCAGCAACGCACCGTTTTCACGCAGGCGCAGGGTGAACTCCTTGTCTTCGCCGGTACGCAGGCTTTCATTGAAGCCGCCGACCTTGTCGAACCAGTCACGGCGCATCAGCAGGTTGGAGCTGGGCAGCCAGTCCACGGCGTGCGAGGCCTGCGCGCAAACACGCTGGGTGCGACGCTGCCACGCGATGGCGTACCACGGCGCTTGTGTCGGGATGCCCAGGTCCAGCGCAAACACATCGGCCTGACCACTGGCGTGCAGATCGAACAGCGGCTGCAGCCAGTCTTGCGGCATCTCGATGTCGGCATCAATGAAGGCCAGCCAATCCCCGGTTGCGACCGCCGTACCGCGATTGCGCAGGGCGCCGATCAGCAAACCCGGATGCACCAGCACTTGTGCGCCAAACTGGCGGGCAATGTGCGGGCCGTCATCGCTCGAACCGTTGTCGACCACGATCAGTTCGCACTCGACGCCGGCGGCGTGGGCGGCTTTTTCTGCCGACAGCAAGGTGCGGCCAATATGCCGGGCTTCGTTGTACATCGGGATGATGATGCTGATTCGGCTCATGCGACGGCCTCCGTGATCGGTTCTTGTTCGGCTTTCAGGCGCAGGACCCAGGTCATGGCAAGCATGATCCACACGTATTTCTGGTTCGGCGCACTGAGGAACATCAGGAACAACGTCAGCGACAGGAAACTCACGCTCAGGTGGGTCATCAGGTCCGCCTGTTGCCAGTCGCGTCGCCGCATCCACACGGCGCGTGCGCGGATCAGGTTGTACAAGCCGAGCCCGAGCATGCCGACGAACATCAGGCCGGCGGGAATCCCCAGTTCGCTGAAGATTTCCAGGTAAGTGTTGTGAGCGCGGCGATAGAGGTCACCGATCTTGCGGTTGGCCGAAAACGCCTTGGCGTAGCCGGTGGTCGCGTAGTGCAGCGCGAAGGTGCCGGGGCCGGAGCCCAGCAGCGGGTTCTCGCGGATCATCTGCGTACCGACAACGATGTAGGAAGCACGGCGGCCGAGGGATTCGTCGTTATGGCCCTTGGCACCGGCACTTAATACGCTCAAGGATTGAATGCGCGCCAGGTAACCGGCGGGCATCGCATAGATCGCCAGCGGAATCACGATGGCCGCGCCGAGCATGGCGAAGCCCAGGTGCCGTGGGCGAATTCGTGTCATTTGCGCGCGGTAATGCCAGCCGCCGATCAACAGACTCAAGGCCACGACCACCAGCCCAGAGCGCGATTCGGTCTTGGTCATGCCGCCGAGCAACAGCAGGCAGCACGCGCCCCAGAACAACCGATGCAGCAGGTTAGGGCCGCGAATCACCAGCAGCAGCCCCAGCGGGATGGCGAAGGCGATCAGCATCGCGAAGGCGTTGGGGTCTTCGAGCAGGCCGGCAGCGCGGCCCTGATCCTGGAATTTGGTCGAGAACATCGCCATCGCGCAGGTGGTGCTGACGGCAAGGGTAACCAGTCGAGCGAACAGGTCGAGGTTCAGCTCGCGGCCGATCAACAGGGTGATGACAAACAGGATCAGCCCGACGCTGAGCTCGCGCAGGTGCCCCAGCGACATGCCCATGTCATCGGTGTTCAGCAGGCTGAGGAAGTACAGAGCCATGAAGGCGATCAGGTAACGCCAGATATTGCTGCGCAGGCGTTCGGAGGGAATCTGATGCAGCGCCAGTTGCAGCATCAGAATCACCGCCAGCGAGGCACCGAGCAGTTTGCTGCCGGACAGCGAACTGTCCTTGAAGAAACCTTCGAATGGCACCAGTGCGGCGATACCGAGCAGGCCCCAGGTTGGCTTGCGGTACAACACCGTGAAACCCACCAGGCCCAGCACCGCTCCCGGCGCCAGATACGGATAGGGGCTGGCCAGCAAAGTGATGCAGACCAGACCGAGCAGACTGACGATCGAGAGCGGGAAAATCATGCGCGTGCCTCCCGTGCCGTGCGGATGTAGAGCTGCGACCAGCGTTCGGCCAGGGCCTTGAGGTCGTAGCGATCCTGTTGCGTGCGTTTGGCGTTGTCGCGCAGTTGTCGCGCCAGTTTGGGCTCGCTCAACAACGTTTCGAGCTGATGGGCGAGGGCGGCGCTATCGGTCGGAGCGGCGAGCAAGCCGTTGTGCCGATGTTCCAGCACGTCGGGAATCCCGCCGACACCAAACGCCACCACCGGCACACCGGCCTGCATTGCCTCCAGCAAAATCATCGGTGTGCCTTCGGTGCGCGAGCTGATCACCAGCGCATCGAACTGCTGCCACCACGGTTGCATGGCCGTCTGATAACCCGGTAGACGAATCCGTTGCTGCAAACCGGCGTTGTCGATGCGTGCCTGCAACGCCTCGAATTCCGGCCCGTCGCCGAGCATCACCGCGTCCAGTTGCGGATGTTGATGACACAGCGGGATCAGCGCATCGAGAAACAGATCCGGGCCTTTCTCGCTGCTCAATCGGCCAACGTAACCGGCCAGCCAGCGTTGCCGACCCGCGTCGGGAACCATCGCCGCAGCGGCTGGCAAACCATTGGGGATCACCTGCAACTTCTCGGCCTGTACGCTGGCTTCACGGTGCAGCACCGCGATGCTTTCTGCCACGCAGACCACCCGATCCACCGATGCGGTGCGGCACAGTTGCAAGCTGAGCCAGGTGTAGAACTTCTGCTTGCGACTGCGCGGCGTGAAGCCGTGTTGGGTGATGACCAGCGGCAGGCGCAACAGCGTCGCGCCCATCCAGCCAAACAGCAGGCCTTTGAAGTTGTGCGTGTTGATCAGCGGCTTTTCGCTGCGACGCTGACGCAGGTGCCGCAGCAACTCCCCAAACCCGCCGCAGCCACGGCCATCCACCCCGGCTTCACGAAAGCGCTCGATCAATTCTGACGGCGCGTCGAGAAACAGCACCTGATGCTGCCCCGGCGTCGCCAGACAATGATCCAGCAACATCCGCTCGGCCCCATAGAAACCGCCGCTACTGAGCAAATGAATGATCGGCAGCGCGGTCTTCGGGGTGGACACGGTGTTCAATTGCGCACCCAGTGCAGGAAGCTCGGCACCGTCCAGTTTTTGTGCGGATTGCTCTGCAGCACGTTCTCGTCGTTGATCACCAGCAACACCGGCAGACCAAGCTCGTGGCTGATTTGCGCCGGGTGTTTGAAGCGATGGTCGAAGAACTCACGCACATAGACCAGGGCAATGGCCAGCAGCAGACCGGTGAACAGTCCGAATGGAATGATCAGCATCGGTTTCGGGAACGCTGCTTCGGTCGGTTCGAACGGCGGGCTGAGCACCCGGGCGTTGGACAGATCGTCGTTCAGCGCGCCGGTGGTGCTGCTTTCGGCGAAACGCTGGGCGTAGGTCGAGAATGCGGCATGCATGGCGTCGATTTCAGTGTCCATCTGCCGCAGCTTGCTTTGGGTTTGCTGCAGGTCACGGATACGGTTCTTGAATTCGGCGATGCGTGCGGTTTTCTGATCGATCACCTGCTTGACCACCGAAAGATCGTTGGTGCGCTCCTGAATCCGGTTGCTCACCACCTTGAGGAACTGCTGACGGGTGCGCCCGATTTGCTCGCGGGTCAGCAGCATGGGTTCACTGCCAGGCTGGAACACCGCAAGGTCGTTCATGTAGCGGCTGACCTGAGTGGTCAGTTGCTCGCCCAGTTGTTTTATTTCCCGATCCTCGAACGCCACATTGTCGACGGTCGTGGTGAAGGTGAAGGGGAAGGTGTAGTCGTTGAGCTTGTTGTTGCTGGCGGCGGCCAGCGCGGTTTTCAGGTATTCGAGCCAGCGCTGGCTTTGCAGCAGGCGATCGCGATACAGGTTCAGTGCCTGTTCTTCGGTGTTGATCGCGTTCAGGCGGAAGGTGATTTCTTCCTTGGGATCCGCCGCACCGACACTTTCCAGCAGTGCCTGACGGTTGCCTTCCAGGCCGTCGAGCCGCACTTGATACAAGTGCTTTTTCGATTCGTAGAAGGACTGCGGCAGGTCGATCGATTGCAGCGCCTGACGGCTCACCAGATAGTTTTGCAGCAGGGCCGTGACAAAGGTCGTGCCTTGGTGCGGGTCCGGGAAGCTGTAGATGATCGAGATCACGTTGGAGCCGGGCAGGGTCTCGATTTTCAGGCTGTCGATGGCTTGTTGGGTCAGCGCATCAAGGGCTGTGTCACGCACCGGATCGGTTTCCAGCCCGAGCATGTTGCGCGTCGGGTTGATCACGTATTGACGCAGTGGCGAGGTGACGTAGCGCTTGAATGGCTCGCTCACCAGTTTGCTGAACATGCCGGGCGAGGGCGTGTATTCGCCTTTGTCGCGCAGTTCGCTGATGGTCTGACGGATCAGCGCCGGCGAACGGAGGATGTTGCTCTCGGTTTCCATGTCCGCCAGCGACGGCGGAATGAACGTGGCGTTATCGACCGTCAGTGATGTGGTGGCGTCACCCTGGGAGAGTTTTTTCGACTGCACGATCACCTGTGCGGTGATATCGAAGCTCTGTTTGAGCACCAATGGCAGCAGCAGGGCGATGACTGCAAAGATCAGGAAGACCCGTTTCACCAGTTGCTTGTTGGCGAAGAAGATCCTGAAGAACTCATGCAGGTAGTTTTCCTTTGGATTCATGATCGTTCACCTGGGAGTCAGTTACTGCTGCTGCTTTTATTGTCGACGCGGTAGCCGAAGCTGAACCCGACGCCCTGGAACAACACCACGTCGGCCAATTGCCGGGCGAGTTCGCCGGCGCTGGCCAGTTTGGTTTTCGGTACGAAAAGCATGTCGTCCGGTTGCAGATACGCGATCTGCGAGGCGTCGCCGGCCAGGGCTTTTTCCACGTCGTAATGCACGGCCTGCACCTGATTGCCGTTGCGGCGCATGATCACCACTGAATCCAGGCGCGCCTTGACGTTGGTGCCGCGCGCCAGGGTCAGCGCTTCAAGCACCGACACCGGCCGACGGATCGGGTAGGAACCCGGTTGGCCGACTTCACCCAGCACGTAAATCTCGTTGCCGGCGGTGGATTTGAGCAGCACATCCACGGTCATCCGCCCCGGCAGTTGTGCGTATTTCTGGTTAAGGAACGTTTCCAGTTGATTGACGGTCATGCCTTGCAGCGGCACGGCGCCGATCTCCGGGAAACTTGCGTAACCGTCAGTGCCCACCGTGATCTCGCGGCTCATGCCGGTGGCCGGGTGGTTCAACGCACTTTTCAGGTTCTGCTCGTTAGTCAACGGGCTGATGATCTGCACCGTCAGTTGATTGCGGTTGGGCTGGAACAGTTGTTTGCGCTGATAGGCCCGCTGGATTTCCTGACGGGCCTCATCACTGGTCAGCCCGGCGATTTTCACCGAGGTGTTGGCGCCCGGCAGTTCGATGGTGCCGTCGGGCAGCACCAGTTGATTGCCGTTGAGCTGACTGGCAGCGGTGAAGTTCAGGCCGATCTGGTCACCTGACTGCACGCGGTAGGCGTCCGAGCCGCTGGTGCTGATGTGGAAGATCACGTCCAGCACATCCTGCGGGCGCAGGGTCTGCTCGATCTTCGGCATGTCGGTGGCCTGGGCGTTGGCCGGGGTGGCGGTGAGAATATTCACCGGCATGGTCTGGACTTCGGAAGTGCTGGAGCAACCTGCAAGCGGCAGCAACAGCAGGACAAGCATTCTGGCGTTCATGGCGTCATCCTTCGCGTTGGCTTAGAGGTTTTTGTAAAGCCATTTGGGCATGTAGTACTTGCGCCGGTTAAACACGCTGCCGACCACTTTCGCCCCGGCCTGGGTCAGGCGTTGTACGGCGGCTTGGGCGACTTCCCAGCGGGTGTCTTCGGCGCGTACGACGAACACCACGCCATCGACCTGAGTACTGATGACCAGCGTGTCGGCGGCGGAGTACACCGCGTCGCCATCGATCACCACAAAGCGGTACTGGCTGCCCAACTGGTCCAGCAACGGGCTCAGGCGCTCGGCGGTCAGGTGTTCCAGGGTGCGAATCGGCCGGCCGTTGGGCAGCACATGGAAGGGCAGGCTTGAGACCTGCACCACACAGTCCTGCAACAGTGGCGGGTTGTCCGGGTTGAACAACAAGTCACGCAGGCCGCGCTCCTTGCCCAGGTTCAACTGCTGGGTGAGGTTGCTCGCCGACTGGCTGGCATCGACCAGCAGCACTTGGCCGCTGCTCATTTGTGCCAGTTGACTGGCCAGCGCCAGCGCGCTGGTGGTGGTGCCGGCACCGGGGTTGGCGGCGGTCAGGAACAGGATCCGAAGATCCAGATCCAGCACGGTCGAGGTCAGGTTCGATTCGCTGGGGTTGGCGATGCTCAGGCTTTTGTTGGTTGAACCGTCCATTAGCTTGCTCCGTGGCCGCTGAATACTTTGAAGGGGGTTTTCAACAGGATCTTCAGATCAAGCAAAAGGCTTTGCTCGGCGATATAGCTGAGGTCCAACTCAACGCGCTGGTCGAAGTCGATGTTGCTGCGTCCGGAGATCTGCCACAGACCGGTCATGCCGGGGTAGATCGCCAGACGTGCGAGGTGGTTGTCCTTGTAGCGATAGGCGTTGAACGAAGTCGGACGAGGGCCGACCAGGCGCATGTCACCGGTCACCACGTTGATCAGGTTGGGCAACTCGTCAAGGCTGGTGCGCCGCAGGAAACCGCCTATGCCGGTGATGCGGGGGTCCTTGTCGATCTTGAAGTCGATGGCTTCGGCTCCGTGCTTGTTGAGATGGCGCAGCGACTCTTTCAGCTCTTCGGCGTTGGCGACCATGGTGCGAAATTTGTACATGCCGAACTTGCGGCCGCGATAGCCGGTGCGTTGCTGCACGAACATCATTGGCCCTGGACTGGTGAACTTGATGGCCAGGGCCAGGCCCAGCAGCACGGGGGAGATCAGCAGCAGAATCAGCAGCGCGCCGAAACAGGCGACCACCCGATTGGTGCGCGACAGTTGCCATGGACGACCGCCGTCGCGCCCCGTGAACCACCCGCGGCCTTGGCGGTGGATCGCCGCATCGAGGCGCATTCGGTGCTCGGGGTCGACGCGCTTGTCACGCCGCATCTCTTGGATCGGCACACCTTTTTCATGTCCAGTCATGGAGTCCTCCGCATAAATTCAGCCGCGAGCGGCGCGTGGGCGACAGGCAGTGGGGTAGTAGTCGCGAAACCAGGCGATGAAACGCCCCAGTCCTTCATCCAGTTCTATCCTGGGCTGGAATCCGGTGGCCTGGGCCAAGTCGCTGGCCTCGGCGCAGGTGTTGAGCACATCGCCCGGTTGTAGCGGCAGCAGCTCGACAATGGCTTTCTGGCCGAGGTGTTTTTCCATCAGGGCCAGGTAGGTTTTCAGCTCCACCGGGTGTTGCCCGCCGATGTTGAACAGCCGCCACGGCGCCATGCTGCTGGCCGGGTCGGGTAGCTCGCGATCCCATTCAGGGCGGGCCAGCGGTGGTTGGTCGGTGAGGCGGGCAATGCTTTCGACGATGTCGTCGATGTAGGTGAAGTCGCGCTGATGTTCGCCGTAATTGAACAGCTTCAGCGGCGTGCCTTCGGTGATCGCGCGGGCAAACTGGATCGGCGACATGTCCGGGCGGCCCCAAGGGCCGTACACGGTAAAGAAGCGCAGCCCGGTGCAGGGAATGCCGAACAGGTGGCTGTAACTGTGGGCCATCAATTCATTGGCTTTCTTGGTCGCGGCGTACAGCGACAGCGGATGATTGACACCATCCTTCACCGAGTAAGGCGTGTGCTGGTTGGCGCCGTACACCGAACTCGACGAGGCGTAGATCAAGTGCTCGACGGGGTGGTGGCGGCAGCTCTCCAGAATATTCAGGAAACCGTTGAGGTTGCTGTCCAGATACGCCCGCGGATTGTCCAGCGAATAACGTACCCCGGCCTGCGCCGCGAGGTGGACCACCCCTTGCGGACGTTCGCGGACAAACAGCGCTTCGATGGCCAACGCATCGGCCAGGTCAACCGTGGCGAGCTGGAAATCGCCGACCTGCTCGCGCACCCATTGCACGCGGTCGTGCTTGAGTTGCGGGTCGTAGTAGGCGTTGAAATTATCCAGGCCGACCACCGAATGCCCGTCGCGCATCAGCCGCAACACGCAATGGGCACCAATGAACCCGGCCGCACCGGTGACCAGAATCTTCATGGCCGCAGCCCTTCAGGGGCGACATGGCGCAGGCCGATGCCGCTGTAGTGCAGGCCGGCCGCCGCCAGGTGTTGCGGGTTATAGAGGTTGCGGCCGTCGACCACGACCCGCGAGCGCAGTTTGCTGGCCAGCAGCTCGAAATCGACCACGCGGAAGTTTTTCCACTCGGTGCAAATCACCAGGGCGTCAGCATCTTCCAGTGTGTCGTCGCGGGTGGCGCACAGATGCAGGTCGTTGCGATAACCGTAAAGGCGCCGGCATTCGGACATGGCTTCCGGATCGTAGGCCTGCACGCTGGCGCCTTCGGCCCACAGTGCGTCCATCAGATAACGGCTGGGGGCTTCGCGCATGTCATCGGTGTTCGGTTTGAACGCCAGGCCCCAGATGGCAATGGACTTGCCGGCCAGACCTTGTGGGAATTGCGCTTTGAGTTTGCTGAACAGAATGTGCCGCTGAGTGTCGTTAACGTCGGTGACGCTGCGCAGCAGTTTCAACGGCATGCCGTTGTGTTCGGCGGTGTGCAGCAGGGCACGCAGATCCTTGGGAAAGCACGAGCCACCGAAGCCGCAGCCCGGATAAATAAAGTGGTAGCCGATGCGCGGATCGGAGCCGATGCCTTTGCGCACCGCTTCGATGTCGGCGCCGAGCAGTTCGGTGAGGTTGGCCAACTCGTTCATGAAGCTGATGCGGGTGGCGAGCATCGCATTGGCCGCGTACTTGGTCAGCTCGGCGCTGCGGTTGTCCATGAACATCAGTTTTTCGTGGTTGCGGCAGAACGGCGCATAGAGTTCGCTCATCTGCTCGCGGGCCTCGTCGTCGTGGGTGCCGATGATGATCCGGTCCGGGCGCATGCAGTCAGCGAGCGCGCTGCCTTCTTTGAGGAATTCGGGGTTTGAGACCACGCGTACGGTCAAGGTGCTTTTGCCACGACGCAGCAGTTCGCTGTTGGCGGCGGCCAGCACTTCATCCGCTGTGCCGACCGGTACGGTGGATTTGATGATCAGGGTGCGATCGGCCTCCATGTGCGACGCAATCTGCCGGGCGACGTTGAGCACGTGGGTGAGGTCCGCGGAGCCGTCCTCATCGGCTGGCGTGCCGACGGCGATGAAGATCAACTCGGCATGCGCGACGGCGTCGCTGGCCTGGGTGCTGAACAGCAGGCGGCCAGCCTTGATATTTTCTTCAAGTGTGCTCGACAACCCCGGTTCGCTAATGGGCGGCACCGCTTGTTGCAGTTGTTTAATCTTGTTCGGATCAATATCAACGCATAAAACGCGATGTCCGACATCGGCAAGTGCGGCGGCTTGAATCAAACCAACGTAGCCCGTGCCAAATACACTCACGTCCATAATGCGCACCTCTCAAAAACAAAATGAGAACTTAAGAATTGAACTGTCAAAATGGGTATAGCGCAGCGTGCGCAAAGCGTGTCAGCAAAATGACATGTTGCGCGTGTATAACACCCGGCTTTTTTCAGGCTATTGGCCATCAAGTGCTTGCTATTGCTGGGGTTGTCGCGCCCTTGACGCTTTTTCCCTGTTGAGAAGAAAGCGATAAACGGTCGAAAGCCCTAAAATTAAAGGCTTGTAGCTTCTGGAGTGTGTCAGGAATGAGTCAACGTTTTTTTGACGCTTCAGAGAAAAGTCAGTCTTTTCTTGCGGTTTGATGGCCGAGTGCTAGTGTCAGATTTTGACCGACAAACTATTGACCCAGTACCGTTTTGTACGACCGGGATTGCCATGTTTCGATATTTTAAAGAACTGCTTTTAGTTATTTACCTGCTGCTTTATTCCGAATATTACATTGAGCGGTTAAATGCTATCGGTGTTGGTTTTGCTGTACTACTTTTTGGCGCGATGTTTTTGGCGCTTACTTTAGCGTTATATCTAACGGCTTATATTCGTCAGGCGCTCATTCGGCATTTATTCGCGATAACGATGTTTGTTTCGGCGGTGTTTTTTGATGTCTACACCCGGGTTACGGCCGATTACCTGAGCTACAGCAGCTTCGTCTCGCTGGTGTATTCCGGCGGTTTCATTCAGGAAGCGGCTTACCAGTATCGCGACGCGATCATCCACGGTGCGCTCAGTGGCTTGCTGTTGTTGGTGGGCATCGGTCTCAAACCGCGGCATTCGCTTGTCGTGCCCAACGCATTGCGCGTGGCGGCGCCGATCTGTGGCGTGATCGTGCTCAGCGCGGTGTTGTTTCTGCGAGCCGGTGAGGGTGCCCGGGGATTGCCGATCATGTACACGCCGTTGGCCTATCTGAACCTGTTCGCCTATGAGGCGCTGCACAACACTGTCGGTCCGCGTGAACCGGTGACACTGGTGCGTAACGGCCAAACCGTCGGGCATGACATCGTGCTGATCATCGATGAAAGCATCTCCGGCAATTACCTGGACATCAACGCGCCATTCGGTGTGCACAGCAACCTCAAACAACCGCACGCGCGCGTCGACATCTTCAATTACGGTTACGCCGCGTCCATCGCCAATTGCAGCGCCGACACCAACGTCACCTTGCGCTACGGCGGCACCCGCGCCGACTACATGCGCATCAACACTACGCTGCCGTCGATCTGGCAGTACGCAAAAAAGGCCGGGATGCGCACGGTCTACATTGACGCCCAGCGCACCGGCGGCCACTTGCAGAACCTGATGACCGACGCCGAGAAAAAGGACATTGACGAGTTTGTGCAGTTCGACCAGACCAGCGTGCGTGATCGCGACATGGCGGCCGCCGCGAAGTTGATCGGTTTGCTCAACGACGACAAGCCCGAACTGATCCTGATCAACAAGGTCGGCGCGCATTTTCCGGTGCACGACAAATACCCGGATGCGTTCATGGCTTACCGTCCGACCTTGCCGCGCGGACAGTTCACCGAAGTCGCCGACACCGGCAAACGCGATGGCTTCAATGGTCAACCAGATGACTGGGTGCTGTATCGCAATGCCTACAAGAACACGGTTTTATGGAACGTCGGCGAGTTTTTTGCGCGGGTGTTTGCCCAGGCCAATCTGAACAATGCGCTGGTGATCTATACCTCGGATCACGGTCAGGATCTTCATGAACGTGGCAACCCTGGGCTCAATACGCATTGCGGTGGCGATCCGGTGGAGGAGGAGGGCCTGGTGCCGCTGGTGGTGATTCAGGGCCGCGATTTGAAGACGCTGGATTGGTCGGCGCAACTGGCAGCCAACAAGGATCGCTCCAGTCACTACAACATCTTCCCGACGCTGTTGCAGTTGATGGGTTACGACCTGGCGGGGATCGAGGCGGTGTATGGCAAGCCGTTGACAGTGCCGACGGCGGATGAATTCACCTTCAACTACCGCTTCAACGCGCGGCTGGGGGCCAAGCCTGAGTGGAAACATATTGATCTGGGTAGCATTGTCACGCCGTCGCAGGCACCGACCAGTGTGGCGGCGGGTCAGTAGATTTCGAGGCAAACGCTCAGTCGGCTTGCAAGGCAAACACCCAGATCGCATCGGCTGACGAGTCACAGACATACAGCTTCTGGCGGTCGCGACTGAACACAGGGCTTTGCGGATATTCGCCAGCCGTAAACGTGTGAATGCTGCGCCGCGATACGGTATCGATGATTGAGACGGTTCGTTCGCCGGCACTGCAGCAGCAGGCGAGGCGGCCGTCCGCGCTGACGACAAACCCGTGAGGCAACTGAGCGGTCGGGATCAAGTCAATCAGTTTGCCTACGCCCAGATCAATGACCGCCGTGCTGCTATCGGCGTTGCGATAGGGTACGTAGGCCAACTGATTGTCGGGGCTTAGCGTCACTTCCTCAAAGGAGTTGGGGAGGGTCAAAACACTCTGCGTCTCGGTATTGCGGGTGTTCAGGAACCGCAGTTCATGATGGATGTAGTCGCAGTAGTACAACCGACCGTCGGCACTCAATGCCGCGCCACTGGTGAACGGCCCGGTATCGACGCAGGCTACGACCTTGGCGTTCGCCGTATCGATTTCATGGATGTGCCCGTTCACATGACTGTTGCTGTGCACAAACAACCGCGCGCCGTCAGCGCTGAGCACCAACGAATGTCCCTGGGCAGCGCTGATGGTCTGACGGATACGTTGGCGGCGGGTATCGATGGCCAGTATCAGCGGTTGATCGAGGCCGGTGATGTATGCGGTCACACCACTGTTTTCGATAACGATTGCCATGGGCCGGATTGGTAGCGGTATCACCGCGCTCACCCTGTGCAAGTGCAGGTCGATGATCGACAGGCTGCGGCCTTCGGTATTGCACACGTACGCAACCGGCAGTTTCGGGTGCAGGGCGATGGCTCCGGGTTCACGCCCCACGGTGATGACCTCGATGACCTGGGAGGTGCATTTGATCGGAGCAGTGAGCGTTTCATACATGATTGTTGTCTTCATGGCGGAGTGGCCTTTTGGATTCAACTGCCTCTGTTCGACGGCCTGTTTATTAGATACCCGTGCCTTTTGCTCCGCTACTGTCAGAGTTGACAGGTACCGGCACACAAAAAACACTCGCGGCCGCTATCCTAGAGCCACTTGCAAACTTTGGATGACGGCATGCTTCAGGTTCTGGATGTCTTTAAAAGTTACCTCACCCCCCAAGGCCCATTACCGGTGCTGCAAGGCGTCGACCTGACGCTGGAACCTGGTAGTAGCTTGGCGCTGATGGGCGAGTCCGGCAGTGGCAAAAGCACCCTGCTGCACCTGGTGGCCGGCCTCGACAAGGTCGACAGCGGCAGCATTCGCTGCGGTGAGCATCGACTTGAAGCGATGAACGAAGCGCAACTGGCGAACTGGCGCCGAACGGAAATCGGTCTGGTGTTCCAGCAGTTCAACCTGATCGGCAGTTTGCGCGTCGAGGACAATCTGGCGTTTCAGGCGCGTTTGGCCGGGCGTCATGAACCGCGTTGGCTGGCGCATCTGGTGCAACGCCTGGGGCTGGGCGATTTGCTCAAGCGTTATCCCGAGCAACTTTCCGGTGGTCAGCAGCAACGGGTTGCACTGGGCCGAGCGCTGGCCTCGCAGCCGAAATTGCTGTTGGCCGACGAACCCACGGGCAGCCTCGACGAAGCCACCAGTGATGAAGTGCTGCGACTGTTGCTCGAACTGCTTGACGACACGCCGACGACGTTGTTGATGGTCACCCACAGCACGCGTGTGGCGCAACGGTTGGCGCAGCGTGTGGTGTTGTCCAACGGGCGTCTGCTGTGATCGTCTTCAAACTAACCCTGCGCGCGCTGCTCAGTCACTGGCGGCGGCATCCGGTGCAGTTTTTCAGTGTGCTGACCGGGTTGTGGCTGGCGACCAGCCTGCTGACCGGCGTCGAGGCGCTGAACAGTCAGGCGCGCGACAGTTACGCGCGCGCCAGCCAGTTGATTGGCGGCGAGCCGCAAGCCAGTCTGAGCACACCGAGCGGCGCAACATTCCCTCAGCAATGGTTCATCGATCTGCGCCGTCAGGGCTGGCCGGTGTCGCCGTTGTTGCAGGGCCGCTTGAGCCTCAAAGATCACGACAACCAACGTCTTCAGTTGATGGGGATCGAACCGGTGTCGCTGCCGGCGGATTCGGCAGTGGCCGGGCAGGCGATGCCGATCGAGCGGGTCGTCGAGTTTCTCACGCCGCCGGGCAGCACCTGGATTTCCCCGGAAACCTTGCAGGCGTTGAACCTGCAAGAAGGCGCCACGCCGCAAACCCTGGGGGGCCAGAAATTGCCACCCTTGCTGGCGCAAAAAGACATGGCGCCGGGCGTGTTGCTGGTGGACATCGGCATTGCGCAAACCCTGCTCGACCAACCCGGGCAACTGTCACGCTTGTTGTTGCCCAAAGATTTTCACGGCGAGTTGCCGCCCACGTTCAAGGGGCAGTTGCAACTCAAGAGCCGTGGCGAGGAAAACAATCTGGCGCGACTGACCGAGAGTTTTCACCTCAATCTCGATGCCTTGGGCTTTCTCTCGTTCGTCGTTGGTTTGTTCATCGTTCACGCCGCCATTGGGCTTGCGCTGGAACAACGGCGTGGCCTGCTGCGTACCTTGCGAGCCTGTGGGGTCAGTGCGCGGATGTTGATCGGCTGCCTGATCGTCGAACTCGGTGTGCTGGCGCTGATCGGTGGCGTGTTTGGCGTCATCAGCGGTTACTGGCTGGCCAGTGTGCTGCTGCCGGATGTCGCCGCCAGCCTGCGCGGTTTGTATGGCGCGCAGGTGGCAGGGCAGTTGCAACTGAGCCTTTGGTGGTGGTTCAGCGGGATCGGCTTAAGCCTGCTCGGCGCCTTGCTGGCCGGGACCAACAGCCTGATACGGGCGGCGCGTTTGCCGCTGTTGGCGGTGGCCGATCCGCAAGCCTGGCATCAACAATATGCGCGCTGGTTGCAGCGCCAGGGTTGGCTGGCTTTTGTGTTGGGTGTGATCGCGCTGCTGGCATTGCTTTGGGGCGACAGCCTGGCCAGCGGTTTTGTGCTGATGGTTGGGCTGCTGATCGGCGCCGCGCTGGCCTTGCCGGTGTTGCTCAGTGCGCTATTGAATCAGTTGCTCGGGCGCCGTCGCTCAGTGCTTGGCCAATGGTTTCTCGCCGACTGCCGACAGCAACTGCCGGCACTGAGCCTGGCGCTGATGGCGTTGCTTTTGGCGCTGGCCGCCAACATCGGCGCCGGTAGCATGACCTCCGGTTTTCGCCAGACCTTCAACGACTGGCTCGAACAACGTCTGAGTGCGCAGTTGTACATCAATCCGGCGGATCCGGCACAGGCCCGCGAGATGCACAACTGGCTTAAACAGCAGCCACAGATCACGGCGATACTGCCCAACTGGCAGGTGTCGGTGACGCTGCAAGGCTGGCCGGCAGAGGTGTTCGGGGTGATCGACGACGTCTATTACCGTCAGCACTGGCCGTTGCTCGAATCGGTTGGCGGTGAACCGTGGGCGCATCTGGCGACGGATGATGCGGTGATGCTCAGCGAACAAATGGCCCGACGCTTGAAGGTCCACCCCGGCGATCACCTGACGATCCCAACACCCAACGGGCCATGGGCACCGCGCATCGTGGGTATTTATGCCGATTACGGCAATCCAAAAGGGCACCTGCTGGTCAACGTCAATCATCTGCTGCGCAACTGGCCGCAGCTGATGCCGAACCGTTTCAACCTGCGCATTGACCCGCAGAATATTGCGCCGTTGCTCAGCGCATTGCAGGCGCGCTTCCAACTCGATGACAGTCGGATCGTCGATCAGACACAGCTCAAGGGCTGGTCGGTTCAGGTGTTCGAACGCACCTTTGCGGCGACGGCGGCGTTGAACAGCCTGACCCTTGCGGTCGCTGGCGTTGCGCTGTTCATCAGCCTGTTGACCCAGAGCCAAAGCCGTCTCGGCCAACTCGCACCGCTGTGGGCATTAGGCGTGACACGACGGCAATTGATGCTGCTCAACCTCGGCCAAACATGGCTGCTGGCGGTGCTGACGCTGGTCTTGGCGTTGCCGTTGGGTATCGCGCTGGCGTGGTGTCTGGATGCGGTGATCAACGTCCAGGCTTTCGGCTGGCGCCTGCCGTTGCGGGTCTTCCCTTGGCAACTGCTGCAACTGATGGGGTTGGCGTTGCTGGCGACATTGCTGGCCTCGGCCTGGCCGCTCTATTCGCTTTACCGCACGCAACCGGCGGATCTGCTGAGGACGTTTGCACATGAGGATTAAGCGGTTTGTGCTATGTGTCGCACTGCTGCTGGGCGGTTGTGATCAGTCCGCGCCCGAACAGAAAGGTTTTGCCGGAATGGGCAATCAGGCTCAGTCGTTTAAGCCGGTGGTGCCGGGCCGAGCGTTCATCTTTCCGGCCGATCATGGCGCGCACGATGGCTTTCGCATCGAATGGTGGTACGTGACGGCCAATCTCAAGGATCAGCAGGGCAATGATTTCGGTGTGCAATGGACGTTATTTCGCAGTGCGTTGAAACCTGTGCCGGAGCAAGCGGGGTGGGGCAACCAAACCATCTGGCTGGGGCATGCCGCGGTGACTTCCGGTTCTGTTCATCATGCGGCCGAGCGCTATGCGCGGGGCGGTGTGGGGCAGGCAGGCGTGCAGTTGGTTCCGTTCGAAGCGTGGATCGACGATTGGCGCTTTGCCAGTCAGGCGCCGGATCCTCTAAGCGATATGCAACTGAGTGCTCGCGACACGTCATTCGCCTATCAACTGCACCTCACTTCGAGTCGTCCGTTGGTGCTGCAAGGTGACAAGGGCTTCAGCCAAAAGTCCGAACAGGGCCAAGCCTCGTACTACTATAGCCAGCCATTTTTTCAGGCCAGCGGCACTTTGCAGATCGACGGCCAAACCTACACCGTCAGCGGCCCGGCGTGGCTAGACCGCGAGTGGAGCAGCCAGCCACTGACGGCCAACCAGACGGGTTGGGACTGGTTCTCGCTGCATCTGGATAACGGCGAACACCTGATGCTCTATCGCATGCGTCAGAAGGACGGTGCGCCTTACCTGACCGGCACCTGGATCGCCGCCGACGGTCAGACGCAAACCCTGCGAGCCGAACAGATCAAACTCACTGCGCAAGACACCGCCGACGTGGCAGGCCGCTTGATGCCGGTGAAATGGTCGATCAGCATCCCTGACAAACACCTCGACATCCGCCTCGATGCACTCAACCCCAACGCGTGGATGAACTTGCGCATTCCTTACTGGGAAGGCCCGGTGCGCATCAGCGGTAACCAGGGTGGGCAAGGCTATCTGGAAATGACGGGTTACTGAGCTTCCTGAAGAACTGACAATCGGGCAGAGCGACGGATGTATTAAAAGTGACCCGTCAGCATGAAAGTTGAGTATTAGCTCTACAGGCTAAGTGTTCTTGTACAGGTTCAGATAGGAGCGCAATCATATAAAAGTATGCGTTGAAACTTTCTCGGTAAATATCGGCAACATACAGTTCTTAACTTTCCAGTACATAAATTTCATCATCATCCATGGCGACATATACGCCAACTTCCATTAAAATCCTCCCCGTTCGCCCAGTGTCAGGGCTCTTTACCGGTGCATGGATTGCCAGGCCATTACACTGGGCGAACACCTTGCAGGAGCAGTTGTATACAATTTCACATAAAAAAAGGGGCGACTTTGAAGTCGCCCCTTTTTTGTTCCATCGAATCAGGCCGGCGTTTGCATCCCGGATTTACCGTGTTGCCCTTGAAAGCGTTTGAGCGTCGCCTGATACATTTTCGTGCGCCGGTGATCTTTCCCGTAGGTGCCTGCCGCAGCGACGGTTCCTGCCTGAATGTGATCCAGATAGCTGAAAATCTTGCGCGGCGACAGGAACTTGATGCCATAGCCCAAGCCTGCCATTCGGTCCTGCAGCGTATAACCGGGCACTCGGTCATCCATGCAAAAGTGCAGCCCCAGAGACTTCATCAAGCGGACATTCCACAGCGTACAAAAACTCTTGAGGTGAGTTTCTTTATAGGGCTTCGGTTCTTTTGAACACAGGCCGAAGTGTTTCTTTGCGCGTCGAACATGGTGCTTGCAGAAACGCGAAGTTAAACGCCAGGTATCTCTCACCACGCCACGATTGATTTGCTCGACACAACCGACGGCGGCGATATCCGGCGTCTTTGTACATTCGCGCATCATCATGGCAAACACTTCCTTGTCGTAGACAAAGGTATCGGTGTGCAGCAGAAACAAATAATCGCTGTCGACTTTTTCCAGCGCCATATCCAGCGCCTTGCCATGCGCAATATGCCCGGCCTCTTTGCAAGGCGAAGGCCGTTCGATCAGATTGATCCAGTCCAAAGAACGCAAGTAATCCAAGCTTGCATCCGCCGAATCGTTGTCCACCACCCACACCGCAATACGTTGCTCTTTGACGTGCTCACGCAAAAGCTCAAGGCACATCCTGGTGATGTCCGGGGTTTTGTAATTTACCAAGACAAGGCTGAAGTTCGCCGGTGGCTGGGCTGGTAAATCAATGGCTTTCATATCTGAAGGACTCATCCGCGGTTCATGGGCAACAGTGATTTCATGAGCCGCAACGGTAGCGAGGCAACCTTAGGCGAAGCTTAATTTCCGGGTTCGCGTGGGTTACAGGCTAAACTGCGCGCCCATTTAAGCTTCAAGGAAGAGACGGCCAGCGCCGTTGCCTCACGGATGAAACCACTTTCCCTCTACCACCCGGCCCTTTACTGGCTGCGCGTGTGGCAAAAAAGACTGTTCCGCCAAATTGCCTGGCACTGCTCGCGCAAACGCTATGCACGTCTCGCCGGCCTTGCTGTTTCGCTACCTCAAACACACCTCAAAACTGAGTAAGCACTCCATAAACCCCACCGTGTTCGGGTAGTTCGTGGATGACTTCGATACGCGGCAGATCAGCCGACAGTGGCTTGCGTTTGCCTCGGCGCGGTGTCGCGGCAACAACTTCTTCATCAGCGTCGCCAACCAACGGCATGGGTTCGCTTTCGGGCTCGTTGAACAAGGCCAATTGTGGGGTGTTGGGCTCGATGGTTTGCTCGGACTTACGCCCGAACAGACGGTCGCGCAACAGCTTGATCTGTTCTTTCAGGTCGACGATGCGGGTCTGATAAGCCTAGGCCGATTCCTCTTGGCGACTGAGTGCCTCAAGCAGCAGTTGCTTGAGCAAAACAGGATCATCAGGAAGGTCATCGGGCAGAGAAATCATGGCCCGGATTATACCGGGTCACGCCACGTAGCGCGGCGTCAAAACCTGATGAGGGCGGTTGCGCCAGAGGTCGAAACCGTCGAGCAGCCAGTTCAGTTCCTGAACCGTCAGAACTATTGCCTGGTCGCTGGCCTCGGGCGATGTTTTAAAGCGCTCGGATTCGAGGCGCTTGAGCCAAAGGCAAAAGCCGTTGCGCTCCCAATACAAAATCTTCACCCGGTTGCGGGATTTGTTGAGGAAGACAAAAAGCACCGGGTCAAACACCGCGACCTTGAGGTCCAGTTCGACCAGAGCGGCGAGGCCATCGATGGATTTTCGCAAGTCCACGGGTTTGGGGTAGAGGTACACTTTTTCGACTTTGGCGTCGGGTCGCATCATGGCGGGGCTGGCTCCGGAGAAAAACGGGAGCACAGCATCCGGCGTCAGGGAAGTGCTTTGAATGTGTAGTTCATGGAGCGGTTACTTGCGAACTTCGTTCGGGGCACATTTGGGATGTTTCGAAACCCTGCGGCCCATGAGGCTCGAATACACTGGACTATGACCAAAGAAGATGCGGAGTATTTGCTTACAATCGTCTCTCTGATTCATCGACGCCTTGATAAAGCACATATGCCTCCGAGACTTTGAAACACCCTGCACTCCGAACTTTGAATTCATACGCCGCCGTAGGAAGGCGCGGCTCTGTCTGTCACTGCGCGTATCCGGTCGGCCAAGATTACGCTGCACTATGCAAAAGTTTGCTAACGGACAGAAGCGGATATCCAAAGTTCTAATGGTCCAATTTATTATCCAGCAGAACAACGGATAAGCCGAACACGGGAGTTATAAAGTAGACGAAATTCAGAAAATTAGCTGATCACAGCACCTTTCGGGCCACTAGCGATAAGGGCTGCGCCACAGGCGGTCTTCATCCCGTCCAGCGCGATAGGCGTGCCATCGACAGTATAGGTCCTGCTGCCCTCAGCAATCGGAAAAACGCCCTTGCACAATGGACAGCTGACCTTATGACCGAGCCCAGAAATTGGCTTTCCATTCAGATTAGTTTGGGAGAAAGCTTCTAGAACCTTACCACCATGTGAAGTGGAATCGCCTAGGCGAATAGCATCTTTCATATCATCACCCCGCCTTCAGATATCCGTTTTCCACAACGCCCCACTAAACTCAATTAAGCTCGTTGCAGAAAACGGAGCAAAGAAAGCTTGCACTATAAATTCAAGCGACCAAGCTATCCCTACTTAGGGAAAACAAATCAATCGATGTTTCTTCAAGCAACACTTCAAAAGCATCCGCACCTTTTTGTTCAATATATTTAAGCTCCGAGTCAAACACTGGAACAATCCACGCAAAAACGAATGTAAGGCCATGCGTATCAGGCCCAGTATAAGAAAATGATTCATCTCCAAAAAAAACCGGAGGCTTGATCCATACAGCAGAGAGCGAGCAATCATCAAAAACAACTCCCTCCCTCTGTATTAACTGATTATTCAACAAGGCGCAACTGGATCCAATAGCATCATCTGCAAGTTGCTTTACGATTGCGACTGCATTCTTGGGAATCTCATTCTGATCAATAGACAATAACAATTCGTGGTGTATTACTTGTGCAGACACCGAAGACTTAAGTCCTACATGTGAAAGGCCTAGCGTACAAAATGTGACAACACCTTCCACACTACCATCCCGACACTCAACTACTTGATAAGAATGTGAACCTTCAGAAAAGTCCCACCCTTGGTAAATTTTCCCAAAGTGCTTCTCTATATGTTCAATAATGCTCATTTTCGATTTCCTTCTCTACGGTTGCAGGATGGGCATTTTAGAATAACGCCCGTCTGGTAATTGTCGAGAACCTCTTTTCGACTTACGCCGTCTGGGAAATCTCTTTTGCTCCACGGATCGGGATGGTGATCCATATCCCAATCTCGCGGACCTGTTCCTGGAGCAACTTCTACTTCTGTTTCGCACACAGGACAGATTTTGCCTCCGTTCGGTCCGGGAAGGGCACTATTCCATGCGTCCCTTACAGATGCCTTTCTCCATCCTCCACGACTCGTGACCTGGCCTTTTTCATTTGTACCTTTAACCAATCCAAGCGGATCAATCCAGCCATTGGCGTTTGGCGCATACTGGTAGACGTTAATGCCGCCCGCGAAGCCAATAGGATCCTGCGAAATAAACCGCCCAACCCTCGGATCATAGTATCTATATCGATTGTAGTGCAGCCCAGTCTCATGATCGTGATATTGCCCCTGGAACCGTATCGGATTCGTCACACCATGCTGCCGAGCCCATTCTGAACGCTGCTCCGTCACCTGCCCCCACGCCTTAAACTGCGCGGTCCAGGCCATGTTGCCTTGTGAATCCGTCAGTTCCTGCGGTGTTCCCAGGTGATCACACTGATACCAGGCCAACGCATCAAACGGTAATGCTGTGGCTTTGTGATTCCACAGGGGATCCTCATCAAGGCTGTACTCACCGCTGTAATCAGGCTGCCCCATGAGCTTGATCGGCGCCTGGCGCACAGCTTGAGCCACTGGAACAAAGGTTCCCGGTTCAAAGATGTAATGCACCGTGCGACCCGGTTCGCCATCGCCCTGCGCCAGACTGCTTTCCCAAGCGAGGTTGTCGCCATCCCATCCGTAAAGCGTAAAACCGCAGCCCAGTTCACGCTGTTTGCGGGCGTGCTCGTTTCTGTTCCAGAGGGAGCCGGCTTCCGGGCGCTGTTTGTAGTGGGCGCGGGAGTTTTTGTGCAGGCGGCGTCCCAGTGCGTCGTAGGCGAAATCCACGCTCAGACGCGGATCTTCGAAATGCACCAGTCGATCAAACAAATCCCAACGCAGATCACTGCGTTGGCCGTTGTGCCAGCGCTGGATCTGATTACCGCGTTCGTCGTAGTCGTAGTGAGTGCCGGCGTATTCGCGCAGCAGGTTGTCGACCAGTTTGCTGCGCGGTGGCGTCATATCCAGTGGACGACGGATTTCGGCAGTCTTGTCATCCAGCAGGTTACCGGCCGGGTCGAAGGCGAACGTTTCAACGCCTTGACGCGTCACGGCGCTGAGCAGTCGGCCGACGGGATCGTAACGATAGGCGAGCGGGCCGCGACGACTGTCGTTGATGTCGGTCAGTTGGCCGGCAGCGTCATATTTGTATTCGCGCTTGAGCAGAATGCTTTTGTCATCGCTGCGTCCCAGCAGTTGCTCCTGCAAGCGTCCGGCCGGGTCCCAGCTTTGAGTTTGCAGCAGGTGATTGCCTTGGTGGCGGGCGATTTCGCGGTGCAGGTCGTCGCGCTCGTAGCCGATCAGTTCATGCTCATCCAGACGCATGCCCAGCAGGTGGCCGCTGCCGTAAGTGAGCCAACTGACACGGTGGCCGTCCGGACGAACGGTGGCAACACGCTGGTTGAGCACGTCGTACTCGTGCTGCCAGATCGCGACGGTGGGCTTTTCCAGTCCGAGGTAATGTTGGTGCTCGCGAAGCAGATTGCCGGCCGGGTCGTGGAACCATTGCAGGCGGCTGTCGGCGTTGTCGGCCAGCACCATGTTGCCGTTGCCGTCATAGGCAAAGGTTTCGCTTTGCGACTGCTCGCCCAGGGTGGCGCGACGCTCGGTCAATCGGCCCATCGGGTCGAAGCTCACCGAGATGATGCGTTTGCCATTGATCGATTGAGCAAGCCGCCCCGTTTGAGCATCGTATTGATAGAGCGTGGTGTGGCCGTCGAAGCCTCTTTCTTCCAGCAGGCGTCCGACCGGGTCGTAGTGGAAGTGCGCACGCTGTTCGTTTTCGTTTTCCAGGGCCGTTAGCCGTCCGAGACGGTCCCATCGATAGCGCAGGGTCTGCTCGGCGGCATCGACACGTTCGGCGATCAAGCCAGCCGCGCTGTAGCTCCACGTGGTGCAACGATCAAGTCCATCGACATGCGCCAACAATCGACCTTCGGCGTCACGATCAAAGCGCTCTTCGGTCTTGTCCGGGTGCTTGATCAGCACCAGTTGGCCGGCCTTGTATTCGTATTCGGTGGCATTCCCGGCCGCGTCGGTGAAGCAGATCATCTGCCCCAGTTCGTTGTATTCCCAAGCGCTTGTTTTGCCCGAGCAATCGACGTATTCGACCAGTTGCCCGGCGTCGTTGTAGTCCAACGTCTTTTCGTTGCCGTTGGCGTCCTTGATCGCGGTGGGCTGGCCGGATTTGTTGTAGGCATATTCGGTTTTGTTGCCCAGCGGATCCAGCGCTTCAACCAGATTGCCTTGATCGTCATAGGCGCGCTGCCACTGACCACCCTCGGCATCACTGATCTTGATCAGCATGTCTTGATCGTCGTAGGCGTAATGCATCACCGTGTGATCGGCGCGGATGTGCTCGAGCAGGTTGCTGCGTTCATCGTAGCTATAGCGATCGGTGCTGCCGTCGGCATTGACGCGGCGCACGATGTTCTTGGCCTCGTCGCGGAAGAACCATTCCGAACGCTCGTCGGCGTAGCGAATTCGGTAGGTGTAGCCAAGGATGTCGTAGTAGTGCCAGGTCTCGTTACCGAGCGCGTCGGTGACGTAGGTCAGACGAATGTTTTCGTCCCACTCCAGACGTGTGTCGAAGCTGCCGTCGTCGGCCCATTCGCGCACGGCTTTGGCCTTGGCGCCTTGGCCGTCCCACTCCAGATTCATGCCGCGACCGGTGCGGTCGGTATAACGCGTAATCAGGTGATGCTGGTATTGATACAACCAGACTGCGCCGTTCTCATCCTGCGCCCGAATCAGGTCGCCATAGGCGTCGTACTGGTAAGCACAGAGTTGTCGCAGTGGGGCACCGTCAACGATTTGCCAAAGGCCTATCAGTCGGCCGTGGTCGTCGATCATCGTGCCGAGGTGCAGGTGCACCTTGTTGATGTCGTTTTCCTGATAGGTGATCAGGTCGGAGAGCACCGATTGTTCGCCATGGCGATGCTCGTAATGCAGCATGATCCCGGCGCCGTTGCGCAGAGAAATATTGGTCAGCACGAAGCGCTGGCCATGGCGGACGTAGGTTTCTTTGCGTTCGAAACCACGGCACAGCAGAAGTTGATCTTCGCTGTTGCGGACCAGGGTGATGTTTTCGATCGCGTCGTAGTGGAACAAGCCGACCTTTGGCAGTGGGTAGCTGTGGTCGCGGCCGTCAGCGCCGTAGAACGTCAGCCCATCGTCCACGCAGTCAAAACGCGTGGTGAATTCGTTGATCCAGCGAGCGCCGACTTCGCTCTGATCGTAGGCATCGAGGCGGGAGTTGTACGTGCGCGTCCATTCGATCGGAAAGGGGCCAGGCAAGCTGAAATCGGTATGGCTGAGGCTTTCCGAACCCAGAGCAAAGTTAATGCTGTGACGGGTGCTGGAGCAGGCACAGTTTCTTTTCGGGTTAGGGGCGTGAGTCGCCGGAGCCTGTCGGCCCGTCGCTCCCAACGCACCTTCCGAGGCCGTGCGCTTGGCCTGGCTGGTCTGATCCGGTTTGACACCGGCCCCTTGACCATGGGCATTGCGCTTGCGCCAAAGGGTGACGGCACTGGACAGGATCAACAGCAACCAGCCGATGGAGTTCTGAACTGACTCGTCGTCCAGCTTGCTCAACTGGGTGCGCAGCTCCGGGCCCATCGCACGCAGTTTTGCGGTTTCCGTGGCAACCCGTTTTTTCACTTCATCGGGTAGCAGGTGATCAGCCGCACTGTTGGCCAGACCTTTGCCTGCGGCTTTATAGGCGCTGGCCGCAGCGCCGAAGATGTTGCCGAACGATGCAAGGGGATCATTCTTGAATTGATCGATCGCCGCACTAGCTTGTGCGCTGGCCGCGTTTAGATCGCCCTTGGCATCAAGCTTGCCATTAGCCACCGTCTCAAGGCCTTTGGCTATCTCGTTGATGACGTCCTCGCCCAGCTTGCCAGCGTCCGCCAGAATGCCCGGCAGCTTGCCTTTCGCTTGTTCAACGAAATCGTCGAGGGTACCGATGATGGATTCGTTCAAGTGTCCGATGAGGACTTCGATGACCGATGAACTGAGCAGCATCTTGCTGCTGGCCTTCATCTCCTGACGTACGAGAAACAGAGTCGGGCGCAGGGTCATGCGCGCCGCTGCCATCGCCGGTGGCAACGGCAAAACACCGATCAGATTGATGCCCAGACTAGCCCACGCCAGCAGGTCGCGTTTCTGCGCGTCGGACAGGGTAACGATGTCACCCAACGCATCGATCAGCGCCATAATGTTGCCCACCACGGGCAAGGCACCGGCGACGTTCTTGATCCGGTCGAGGGTGACCACGCCACCGCTTGCCGATTGCAACCAGGCATCGAAGGTCGCTGCGCTGCTGGCAACGTCCTGGATGTCGATGGCGTTCAGTGGAACGATGGCGACCTGAGGTTCACGTTTTACGATTTCAGTGGTCATGACAGCATCTCACCCGCCAACAGGCCTGGGGTTTTCAAGGAAGGTTTTGGAAGCGTTGGC
>NZ_JBIUWM010000022.1:0-22715 GCF_044743445.1 Pseudomonas sp. NPDC087615
CCCCACAATCCCGGCCTTAAGCCCGTAGAAGAGCCCTAGTGTTCCGACAATCTAACACACGGACGCCGTCCGTTCTGTTTTCCACTGGAGAATCCCGATGGCGCTAGAACGCTCCGACGTGGAAAAAATCGCTCATCTGGCCTGTCTTGGCCTTAATGATGCCGATCTTCCGCACATTACTTCCGCCCTCAACAGCATTCTCGGGCTGGTCGACGAAATGCAGGCCGTCAATACCGACGGTATCGAGCCTTTGGCCCACCCGCTGGAAGCCAGTCAGCGCTTGCGCGCCGACGTCGTGACTGAAAGCAATCATCGCGAGGCCTATCAGTCCATCGCACCAGCGGTCGAAAACGGCCTGTATCTGGTTCCGAAAGTCATCGACTAAAGGGAAAGAGCCTGCAATGCATCAAATGACTCTGGCCGAGATCGCCCGCGGTCTCGCCGATAAAAAGTTTTCCTCCGAAGAGCTGACCAAAGTCCTGCTGGCGCGTATCACCCAGCTCGATCCGCAGCTCAACAGTTTCATCAGCCTCACCGAAGAGCTGGCCCTCGAGCAGGCGAAAGCCGCCGATATGCGACGGGCCAACGGTGAGAGCGGCGCCCTGCTCGGCGCGCCGATCGCCCACAAAGACCTGTTCTGCACCCAAGGCATTCGCACCAGCTGCGGCTCGAAGATGCTCGACAACTTCAAGGCCCCGTATGACGCCACCGTGGTTGCGAAACTGGCGGCTGCCGGCGCCGTGACCCTGGGCAAGACCAACATGGACGAATTCGCCATGGGTTCGGCCAACGAGTCGAGCTGGTACGGCGCGGTGAAAAACCCGTGGAACCTGGAACACGTGCCGGGCGGTTCGTCCGGTGGTTCGGCGGCGGCGGTTGCCGCTCGTCTGCTGCCAGCGGCGACTGCCACTGACACGGGTGGTTCGATCCGTCAGCCAGCCGCATTCACCAACCTCACGGGCCTGAAGCCGACCTACGGCCGCGTTTCGCGCTGGGGCATGATCGCTTACGCTTCCAGCCTCGATCAGGGCGGCCCGTTGGCGCGCACCGCCGAAGACTGCGCAATTTTGTTGCAAGGTATGGCCGGCTTCGATCAGAACGACTCCACCAGCATCGATGAGCCCGTGCCGGATTACTCCGCCAGCCTCAATACGTCGCTGCAAGGCCTGCGCATCGGCGTGCCGAAGGAATACTTCAGCGCCGGTCTCGACCCGCGCATTGCCGAGCTGATCCAGAACAGCATTAAAGAGCTGCAGAAGCTCGGTGCCGTGATCAAGGAAATCAGCCTGCCGAACATGCAGCACGCGATTCCTGCGTACTACGTGATCGCGCCGGCAGAGGCCTCCTCCAACCTGTCGCGTTTCGACGGCGTGCGTTTCGGCCACCGTTGCGAGCACCCGAAAGACCTGATCGATCTGTACAAGCGCTCCCGTGGCGAAGGTTTCGGTACCGAAGTGCAGCGCCGGATCATGGTCGGTGCCTACGCGCTGTCCGCCGGTTACTACGACGCCTACTACCTCAAAGCGCAGAAGATCCGTCGCCTGGTGAAGAACGATTTCATGGCGGCCTTCAACGAGGTCGACATCATCCTCGGCCCAACCACGCCGAACCCGGCCTGGAAGCTTGGCGCCAAGAACAGCGACCCGGTCGCGGCTTATCTGGAAGACGTCTACACCATCACCGCCAACCTCGCGGGCCTGCCGGGCCTGTCGATGCCAGCCGGTTTTGTCGACGGTCTGCCGGTGGGCGTGCAGTTGCTCGCGCCGTATTTCCAGGAAGGCCGTTTGCTCAACGTTGCGCACCAGTATCAGTTGAACACCGACTGGCACACTCGCACCCCAACCGGCTTCTGAGGAGACACACATGCAATGGGAAGTCGTGATCGGGCTGGAGATTCACACTCAGCTCACTACCCGGTCGAAAATCTTTTCCGGTAGTTCCACCACGTTTGGCTCCGAGCCGAACACGCAGGCCAGCCTGATCGACCTGGGCATGCCCGGCGTATTGCCGGTGCTGAACCAGGAAGCTGTGCGCATGGCCGTGATGTTTGGTCTGGCGATTGACGCCGAGATCGGTCAGCACAACGTGTTCGCGCGTAAAAACTACTTCTACCCTGACCTGCCGAAGGGCTACCAGATCAGCCAGATGGAATTGCCGATCGTCGGCAAGGGCCATCTGGACATCGCGCTGGAAGACGGCACGGTCAAACGTGTCGGCATCACCCGCGCGCACCTGGAAGAAGACGCCGGCAAGAGCCTGCACGAAGAGTTCAACGGTGCCACCGGTATCGACCTGAACCGTGCCGGCACGCCGCTGCTGGAAATCGTTTCCGAGCCGGACATGCGCAGCGCCAAGGAAGCCGTGGCTTACGTCAAGGCGATCCACGCGCTGGTGCGTTATCTGGGCATCTGCGACGGCAACATGGCCGAAGGTTCGCTGCGTTGCGACTGCAACGTGTCGATCCGTCCGAAAGGTCAGGTTGAGTTCGGCACGCGCTGCGAGATCAAGAACGTCAACTCGTTCCGTTTCATCGAGAAGGCGATCAACTCCGAGATCCAGCGTCAGATCGAGCTGATCGAAGACGGCGGCAAAGTGATCCAGCAGACCCGCCTGTACGATCCGAACAAGGACGAGACCCGTCCGATGCGTTCGAAAGAGGAAGCCAACGACTACCGTTACTTCCCCGATCCGGATCTGCTGCCGGTGATCATCGAAGAGTCGTTCCTCGGCGAGGTGCGCGCCACCCTGCCGGAACTGCCACCGCAAAAACGCGAGCGCTTCCAGAGCCAGTTCGGTCTGTCGGCCTACGACGCCAACGTGCTGGCCACCAGCCGTGAGCAAGCGGACTACTTCGAGAAAGTTGCAGCCATCGGCGGCGACGCCAAACTGGCGGCGAACTGGGTGATGGTCGAGTTGGGCAGCCTGCTCAACAAACAAGGCCTGGACATCGACGAGTCGCCGGTTTCCGCTGAGCTGTTGGGCTGCATGTTGCAGCGCATCAAGGACAACACCATCTCCGGCAAAATCGCCAAGGTAGTGTTCGAAGCGATGGCCAACGGTGAAGGCAGCGCTGACGAGATCATCGAAAAGCGCGGCCTCAAGCAAGTGACCGACAGCGGCGCGATCTCGGCAGTGCTGGACGAAATGCTCGCGGCCAACGCCGAGCAGGTCGAGCAATACCGCGCGGCAGACGAAGCCAAGCGCGGCAAGATGTTTGGCTTCTTCGTCGGTCAGGCCATGAAAGCCTCCAAGGGCAAGGCCAACCCGCAGCAAGTGAACGAACTGCTGAAAAGCAAGCTCGAAGGCTGACCACAATGGAGCCAGAGCCAAAGCCTGGCTCCGATCCCTGTGGGAGCGAGCCTGCTCGCGAAAGCGTCATGACATCCAATAGAGATATTGAATGTGATGGCCTCTTCGCGAGCAGGCTCGCTCCCACATTGTTAATTGGGAGCTTTCGAATGAAACACCTGCTCGGCGCCTGCGCCCTGCTCTCTTTACTGGCCGGTTGCGCCAGCACCGACATCATCGACCCGCACGGTTACGACCAGACCGGCGTCGCCTCCTATTACGGTGCCAGGCACCACGGTAAACGGACCGCCAGTGGCGAGCCGTTCAACCAGAATGCCCTGACCGCCGCCCATCGCCAGCTCCCCTTCGGCACGCGGGTGAAGGTCACCAACCTGAAAAACGATGAATCAGTCGTAGTGCGCATCAATGATCGCGGCCCGCATACCCGTGGGCGGTTGATCGATGTGTCTCGCGAGGCGGCCGAACAACTCGGTATGCTGCGCAGCGGCACCGCACGGGTTCGCGTGCAGGCCCTCGACGACTGATGGAGTGCCGACCATTTTCGGACTGACCGATCTACCACTGATCAGCGTGATCGAACTGCTTGCCGGGCTGTGCCTGCTGATCTTCGGCGCCGAACTGATGGTGCGTGCAGCCGTGCGCCTGGCCGCGCGACTGAATGTACGGCCACTGATCATCGGTCTGACCCTTGTTGCCCTGGGCAGCAGCGCACCGCAGATGGCGGTGAGCCTGCAAGCCGCGCTGGCACACAACCCTGACATTGCCGTCGGCAGTGTGGTCGGCAGCAGCATCTTCAACATCCTCGTGACCCTCGGTTTGTCGGCGCTGATCATTCCGCTGCGCGTGTCGCGACAACTGGTGCGCCTGGACATTCCGCTGATGATCGGCGCCTGTCTGCTGGTGTTCGTCCTGGCCTGGAATGAGGAAATCGGTCGTTTCGACGGTTTCCTGCTACTGACCGCACTGGCGCTTTACCTGGGTTTACTGCTGCGCCAGTCACGGCATTCGACACGACCGCACTCGGAACACGGCGAAGCAACGCAGACGTCCTGGATCGGCAGTTCGCTGATGATCCTCGTCGGTCTGGCGATGCTGGTGTTCGCCGGGCACCTGCTGTTGGGCGCTGCTGTTGTGGTGGCGACCGATCTTGGTTTTTCCGAACGTGTCATTGGTCTGACGGTGGTTGCCGTAGGCACCTCGCTGCCGGAACTCGCCACGTCGCTGATCGCGGCATTGCGCGGGCAACGGGACATCGCCGTAGGCAACGTGATCGGCGCCAACCTGTTCAACTTGCTTGGTGTGCTTGGCATCACCGCATTGATCGCACCGACACCGTTGTCGGTCTCACCCAACGCGCTGGATTTCGACCTGCCGGTGATGCTCGGCGTCGCCGTGCTGAGCCTGCCAGTGTTCTATTCCGGCTACCGGGTGACCCGCGCCGAAGGTCTGTTGCTGCTCGGCTTGTATCTGGCGTACGGACTGCACGTGGTGTCGTTCACCACTGGCATGCCGCTGGCCGGCAAACTCGAGCGGCTGATGCTGTTTTATGTCTTGCCGACGCTGCTGACGTTTCTGCTGTTCACGTCGATACGCGCCTGGCGCCGCCAACACCACAAGAGGGATGTGCCGTGACCGATTCGAAGCAATCCGGGGTTGAAATCCGCCGCCAGGTAATGGGCGATGCGTTCGTTGATCGCGCGCTGGGCAACGCCACCGAGTTCACCCAACCGTTGCAGGATTTCGTCAATGAGCATGCCTGGGGTGGCGTGTGGAATCGCGAAGGGCTGCCGCTGAAAACCCGCAGCTTGATTACGCTGGCCGCGTTGACTGCACTGAAGTGCCCACAAGAGTTGAAAGGTCACGTACGCGGCGCGTTGAACAATGGCTGCACAGTGGAAGAGATACGCGAGGCGTTGCTGCATTGCGCGGTGTATGCCGGCGTGCCGGCGGCGATTGATGCGTTTCGGGCGGCGCAGGAAGTGATCGACAGTTACCGGAAACCTGAGTGACTGGACTGACGTCTTCGAGAGCAAGCCCGCTCCCACAGGGGCATGCAGTGCAAATGTGGGAGATTCTATGTTGCTCAACACCCCTTGAATCTCAGGTCAGATCCACCCACCCCACTGCAAGATGAAGATCCCGAGATTGGTGGTCACCGCGGCCATCAACGTGGTCAGCACGATAATCGCCGCCGCGAGTTCATGATTGCCCTGCGCCGCCCGGGCCATGACAAAACTGGCCGCCGCCGTCGGGCTGCCAAAATAGAGAAACAGAATCCCCAACTCCGGCCCGCGAAAACCCCACAGCCAGGCACCGACCGTTGCCAGCAGTGGCAGACTGATCATTTTCACCAGACTCGAACTCAGCGCCATGCTGCCGCTCTTGCGCAACGCCGCCAGCGATAGCGTGCCGCCAATACAGATCAACGCCAGCGGCAAGGTGGTCTGCGCCAGATACTGACCCGAGGTTTCCAGCCATCCCGGCAGACTGATCTTGAAATAGGCAAACGGTGCCGCCGCAATCACGCTGATGATCAGCGGATTGCTGAACACGCTTTTACAGATGCTCCATGGATCGGACTTGATCACCGGGCTGTACACCGCCAGCACAATGGTCGAGAGCGTGTTGTAAAACAGAATCACCAGCGCGGCGAGAATCGCCCCGACGGAAATCCCGTAGTCGCCGTACATGCTGGCGGCGAGCGCCAGACCGATGACGCCGTTATTGCCGCGAAACGCGCCTTGGGTATAGATGCCGCGATCTTCGCGCGGGCATCTGAAAATCGCCCAGCCCCAGGCAATGGCGAAGCAGACAAGGGTGGCGAGCGAGAAGTAAATCAGCAACGCCGGTTGCAATGCGGCGTGCAGGTCAGCATGCAGAATGCCGAGGAACAGCAACGCCGGCATGGAAACATTGAACACCAGTGCCGACGCTGTATGGATGAAGTTGTCGTTGATCCAGTCGATGCGCTTGAGCAGCACACCGAGAAACAGCATGGCAAATACCGGCGCGGTGATGTTCAGGGTTTCGAGGAAAATAGCCAGCATGCCGCAGAGCCTTGGGTGAGCGTCGTTAGGGGCCTAATGATAAGCCACAAGTTCTCCGGCGTCTGTGAGTCACTCTTCGCGAGCAAGCCCGCTCCCACATTTGAACTGCGTTTCCCTGTGGGAGCGGGCTTGCTCGCAAAGAACGATGACGCGGTCTCAGGTAATCGGCGCCGGATTGAACAACGTAATGTCGTTGTGCAGCTTGTGTTTCTCCGCCCACGTTTGCTGCTTGCCGCTCGCCACATCCAGGTAGTAGTGGAACAACTCCCAACCCAGTTCCTCGATCGTCGCTCGCCCGGTGGCAATCCGCCCGGCGTCGATGTCGATGAGGTCAGGCCAGCGCTGCGCCAACTCGGTACGCGTCGAGACCTTCACCACCGGCGCCATCGCCAGCCCATAAGGCGTGCCGCGCCCAGTGGTGAACACATGCAGGTTCATCCCTGCCGCCAACTGCAATGTGCCGCAGACAAAATCGCTGGCCGGTGTCGCACAGAAAATCAAACCCTTGTGCTTGAAGCGCTCACCCGGGCCAAGCACGCCATTGATCGCGCTGCTGCCGGATTTGACGATCGAGCCCAAGGACTTCTCGACAATGTTCGACAACCCGCCCTTCTTGTTGCCCGGCGTGGTATTGGCGCTGCGATCTGCTTCACCCTTGGCCAGATACCGGTCGTACCAGTCCATCTCGCGGACCAGTTCCTCGGCGATCGCCTTGGTCTTGGCCCGAGACGTCAGCAGATAAATCGCATCGCGCACTTCGGTGACTTCAGAAAACATCACCGTCGCCCCCGCCCGCAGCAGCAAGTCCGAGGCATACCCCAGCGCCGGGTTAGCGGTGATGCCGGAGAACGCATCGCTGCCGCCGCACTGCATGCCGAGGATCAGCTCGGACGCCGGCACGGTTTCGCGGCGGCGCTGATCGAGCTTCTTCAGACGGACTTCGGCCAGCGCCATGATCTGCTCGATCATTTCGGTGAAACCGTGACTGGAATCCTGCAAGCGATACAGCCACGGCTCGCTGAGATCCACCGACGCATCGTCCTCATGCATCACCTGCCCGGCCTGCAATTTCTCGCAACCCAGGCTGATCACCAACGCCTCGCCCCCCAGGTTCGGGTTGCGCGCCAGATTGCGCACCGTGCGAATCGGGATGTACGCGTCGGTGGCGGTGATCGCCACGCCGCAGCCGTAACTGTGGGTCAGTGCGACCACGTCATCGACGTGCGGGTACTTGGGCAGCAGCTCATCCTTGATGCGTTTCACCGCGTGATCAAGCACGCCGGTCACGCATTGCACGGTGGTGGTGATCCCGAGGATATTGCGCGTGCCGACGGTGCCGTCAGCGTTGCGATACCCCTCGAAAGTGAAACCTTCCAGCGGCGCCTGAGCGTCCGGCACCTCGGTGGACAGCGGCAAACTGTCCAGCGGCGGCGCAGTCGGCATGCGCAGTTGATCTTCCTTGACCCAACTGCCACGGGGGATCGGCTGCAATGCGTAGCCAATGATCTGGCCGTAGCGAATCACTTGCCCGCCCTCGGGAATGTCTTGCAGCGTGACCTTGTGGCTCTGCGGCACAAAATCCACCGTCACCAGGCCATCCGGAAATTCAGTACCGGCCGGTACCCCTTGGTCATTGACCACAATCACTACATTGTCCCGCTCGTGCAGGCGGATGTAGCGCGGCGAGTCGGAATGTTCAATCAACTGCATGACGCCGCTCCTCAGGAATTCGCTTGAGACAATTTACCCGTGGTTTCGGAACCACCCTGGGTGGGTGGCTCTTTGAGCACCACACGTTTGATCGGGCCGACGATGACCAGATAGCTGAACACCGCCACCAAGGCGTTGGCACCGACGAACACCAGCGCCCATTTGAACGAACCGGTGGAGCTGATGATGTAGCCGATCACGATCGGCGTGGTGATCGAAGCAATGTTGCCGAAGGTGTTGAACAGGCCACCGCTCAGACCGGCGATCTGTTTTGGCGACGTGTCGGACACCACCGCCCAGCCCAGTGCGCCAACGCCCTTACCGAAGAAGGCCAGCGCCATGAAGCCAACGACCATCCATTCAACATCAACATAGTTGCAAGCGACGATGCTGCTGGAAACCAACAGGCCGGCAATGATTGGCGCCTTGCGGGCGAACGTCAGTGAATGCCCCTTGCGCAGCAGGTGATCGGAAATAACCCCGCCCAGCACGCCGCCGATAAAACCACAGATTGCTGGCAACGACGCAATGAAACCGGCCTTGAGAATGGTCATGCCACGCTCTTGCACCAGATACACCGGGAACCAGGTCAGAAAGAAGTACGTGATGCCGTTGATGCAGTACTGGCCCAGGTACACGCCGAGCATCATGCGGTTGGTCAGCAATTGGCGGATGTAGTCCCACTTCGGGCCATCAGCCTTTTTGCCTTTGTTCTGATCCATATCGACCATGCCGCCGTTGTCGGCGATGAACTTTACTTCCGCTTCGTTGGCCATCGGGTGTTGGCGCGGGCTGTGGATAACCTTCAGCCAGATCAGCGAGAAGACGATGCCGAACACGCCCATCACAATGAACACGTGCTCCCAGCCGTATGAATAGACGATCCAGCCCATCAGCGGCGCGAACAGCACCGTGGCAAAGTATTGCGCCGAGTTGAAGATCGCCGAAGCAGTGCCGCGTTCAGCGGTCGGGAACCACGCCGCCACAATCCGTGCGTTGCCGGGGAACGATGGCGCCTCAGCCAGCCCGACCAAAAAGCGCAGCATGAACAGCGCGACGATGGCCGTGGACATGCCGAACTCACCGACAAAGCCTTGCAGCACGGTGAACAGCGACCAGGTGAAGATGCTCAGGGCATAGACTTTTTTTGAGCCGAAGCGATCGAGCAGCCAGCCGCCGGGGATTTGCCCGGCCACGTAGGCCCAACCGAATGCAGAGAAGATGTAACCGAGGGTGACCGCGTCGATACCGAGGTCTTTTTGCAGGCTGGAACCGGCAATGGCGATAGTCGCGCGGTCGGCATAGTTGATCGTGGTCACCAGAAACAGCATGAGCAGGATCAGATAGCGGACGCGAGTCGGCTTGGACGATTGCATGTAGATGTACTCCCACTGATTATTTTTATGCGCGGGTGAATCTTCTTTGGTGTTGCTTTTGTGGGAGCGGGCCTGCCGGCGATGCAATCACCTCGGTTTTTCAATTACACCGCAGTGATGCCATCGCTTGCCGGCAAGCTCCCACAGATCAGGAGCCGATGTAGCTGGTCTTCACGACCGTGTAAAACTCTTGCGCATAGCGGCCTTGCTCACGAGATCCATAGGATGAACCTTTACGCCCACCGAACGGAACGTGGTAATCCACGCCCGCTGTCGGCAGGTTGACCATCACCATCCCGGCCTGGGAGTGGCGCTTGAAATGGTTCGCGTACTTGAGCGACGTGGTGGCGATGCCCGCCGACAGACCGAATTCAGTGTCATTGGCCATCGCCAGCGCAGCATCGTAATCAGCCACGCGCACGATGTTGGCCACCGGGCCGAAAATCTCTTCACGGCTGATACGCATCGACGCTTCACTGTCGGCAAACAGCGTCGGGGCGAGGAAGTAGCCTTCGGTATCGCACGTCACCAAACCACCGCCGCTGACCAGACGCGCGCCTTCGGATTGGCCGATATCTATGTACTTCATGTCCTGTTCAAGCTGCGCTTGCGAGACGACGGGGCCAATATCGGTGCCGGATTTCAGCGCGTGGCCGACCTTGATCGACTTCATGCGCTCGGCCATGGCTTCCACGAACTTGTCGTGAATCCCGGCGGTAACGATCAAGCGGCTCGATGCGGTGCAACGTTGGCCGGTGGAGTAGAACGCGCTCTGCACCGACAACTCGACCGCTTGCTTGAGGTCGGCGTCGTCGAGAATGATCTGCGGATTCTTGCCGCCCATTTCCAGCTGAACCTTGGCCTGACGCGACACGCAGTTGACGGCGATCTGCCGCCCGACGCCGACCGAACCGGTGAAGCTGATGCCATCGACTTTCGGGCTGTTGACCAGTGCTTCGCCCACCACACGACCGCTGCCCATCACCAGGTTGAACACACCGGCCGGGAAACCGGCGCGGGAGATGATTTCGGCCAGCGCCCAGGCGCAGCCCGGCACCAGATCCGCCGGTTTCAGCACCACGCAGTTGCCGTAGGCCAGGGCCGGGGCGATTTTCCACGCAGGGATCGCAATCGGGAAGTTCCACGGTGTGATCAGACCGACCACACCCAGCGCTTCGCGGGTGACCTCGACGTTGACGCCCGGGCGCACCGAGGGCACATAGTCGCCGGACAGACGCAGGCATTCACCGGCGAAGAATTTGAAGATATTGCCGGCGCGGGTCACTTCGCCGATGGCTTCGGGCAGGGTCTTGCCCTCTTCCCGGGCCAGCAGGGTGCCGAGTTCTTCGCGGCGGGCGAGAATTTCAGTGCCGACTTTATCCAGCGAATCGTGACGGGCCTGAATCCCCGAGGTCGACCACGCCGGGAAAGCGGCGCGAGCGGCGTCGATGGCGGCGTGAACCTGAGTCAGGTCAGCCTTGGCGTAATCGCCAATGGTGTCGTTCAGCTCGGACGGGTTGATGTTGGCCGAGTAGTCGGCACCGGCAACCCATTCACCGTTGATGTAGTTGTCGTAGCGTTTTGCATTGGTCACAGAGCAGCCCTCAAAACTAAAAGCCTTCACGCAAAAAGCCGCTGATTGCTCAGCGGCCTCGCATTTTTCAGGTGTTATTGCGCACCTTGCTTGTCGATCAGCGCGGCGAGCATTTCGTACTCTTCGCCCGTCAGATCGGTCAGCGGTGCCCGCACCGGGCCTGCGTCATAGCCGGCGATTTTGGCGCCTGCCTTGACGATGCTCACGGCATAACCAGCCTTGCGGTTGCGGATGTCCAGGTACGGCAGGAAGAAGTCGTCAATGATCTTGCCGACGGTGGCGTGATCTTCGCGGGCAATCGCGTGGTAGAAATCCATCGCGGTTTTCGGAATGAAGTTGAACACTGCCGACGAGTAAACCGGCACGCCCAGCGCCTTGTAGGCAGCGGCGTAGACTTCGGCAGTCGGCAGACCACCCAGGTAGCTGAAGCGATCACCGAGGCGGCGACGAATCGACACCATCAACTCGATATCACCCAGACCGTCCTTGTAACCAATCAGATTCGGGCAGCGCTCGGCCAGACGTTCCAGCAGCGGCGCAGTCAGGCGGCAGACGTTGCGGTTGTAGACGACCACCCCGATGTTGACCGATTTGCACACCGCTTCAACGTGGGCGGCAACCCCGTCCTGGCTCGCTTCGGTCAGGTAGTGCGGCAGCAGCAACAGGCCTTTGGCGCCCAGACGCTCGGCTTCTTGAGCGTATTCGATGGCCTGACGGGTCGAACCGCCAACGCCAGCGAGGATTGGCACGCTGGTCGCGCAGGTGTCGACGGCAGTCTTGATGATTTCCGAATATTCGCTGGCGGCCAGGGAGAAGAACTCACCGGTGCCGCCGGCGGCGAACAATGCCGAGGCGCCATAAGGGGCCAGCCATTCCAGACGCTTGATATAGCCCGCGCGGTTGAAATCACCCTGCGCGTTGAAATCGGTGACCGGGAAGGACAGCAGACCGGTGGAGAGGATGGACTTCAGTTCTTGTGGATTCATTATTCGAACACCCTGGGTAGCAATATTGTTGTGGTTGGACCGTTCAGCCTTCGCCGAGGTTGTAGGTCATCGTACAACTTAAAAAATAACCGTCAACTGCATTTCATCGCAGGGCACGTTTTTTTGTCGGACAAGATCGATTCTTGACGTAGGAGTTTTCTCGACTAAAGTTAAATTTACTGTACATCCATACAGTCAAATAAAACCTGCCGACGACATATCAAGGAGATAGAAATGTCCGGTCTACAAACGAAACCCCAGGAAAAACCCAAACCGGTCATTGCCCGTTTTGATGATCTGTTTACTCAATCCGGCATCGACATCAGCACCGAAAATCCGCATCTGGTGCTGCACATCGCCGATGCCCACAGCGATGTAGAGCCTGCCACCGCCCTCCCCGATCAAGCCTTGAAGGGCAAGCTGCAAGCACGGTTCGAGGGCGCTGAACACACGGCCATCGGCGACAACACACTGCTGCGCTTCAACGAAGATGCCCAACCGATCCTCGCGCAAAACGTGCCATTGCATCTGCCCAATGGCTTGGTGCTCACCTACGGCCAAGTGCTGGCGCTGGGCGGCGACTTCTACGGCATCGTCGATCAGCCGATCAACGAAGGCGCAACACCGGTCGACCGCCTGCAACGCTTCAACGCGGCGTTCAATTCTCTCGCGGTCACTGCCGCTTCAAGGGCCGAAGCAACACAGATTCTCGCGGTCATGCAAAAAGAGATCGACGCGGTTAAACAGGCAATAAAGGACGGTAAACATCCCCACGAGGCCTATGACGCGCTAGGAGATACGTTGTCCGAAGAGTGGAACAGAATCACCGGCGGCGGCAGTTTTATCTCGGCGCTGTTTCCACTGGGGCGCTATCTGAAACTGGCGGCGAACAATGCTGATCATTTCGGCGAATGGGCAAAACTGGCCTACATCGCCGGCCACACTGCGGCCTTGCAAACCGCCATGGCCGCCCACGCCAATCACGATGAGCAGCAACTGGAACGGGCTTACGCGATGAACGCGTTTGCCGACCACTTCCTCACCGACCTGTTTTCCTCCGGCCACCTGCGTGTGCCACGCAAGGCGTTGGCTGCTGCGGTCACGCCGAGCGATCTGGGTTCATTGATTACGCGTTTCATGCACGACGAGGACAGCAAATTCGGCCTCAGCGTGCGCAACGCTTATGGCGATCAATGGCGTGCGTTCGGCGACAAGCGCTACTTCGAAGCCACCGACGCCGACAACCGCCAGCAGGTCAATCAAGCGGTGCAAGCCTCGGCGGACGAAGTGTTTGCGGCGTATCTCAGCGGAAAAATGCCCGTTCCGTCCACATTTTCTGCACTGCAACGGCTGCCGGATCTGACGGCTGTGTTGAACCCGGCAAACAATTTCTCGGCGCTGTTTCGCACACAGGGCAGCAAGGTGCTGCGGCGCAAGGATGTAAACAACCTCAATGACACCGCGACCGTCGACGACTGGTGGGGTTGGAGCACGTACCTGCTGCTCAAGGATTACCACCCCAGCGGCAACACCAATCAAGGAGATTGACCATGACGATCAAACTGAAACTGGAACTGGCCTCGGGCCAATCACTGAAGGGCGCGCCTCTGGAGTTATTGGCCAAAGGCCTGCCAATTGCCCGGGCGACGGTGGATGCCCAAGGTTATGCAACCTTTGATGCCAACCCCATTGCCGGCCTCCTCGCTGTAAGGGTCGACCGTTCAATTATGCCGCGCCACTGACAACATCCGCCCCCCCCTGTAGGGACTGCCGCAGGGGGGCTTTGAAATGGCTGGAAATGAACGGTTTAAAACACGCCCAGCAAAAGTCTCTTACCGTGCAGAACTGCCGTGAATGGATCACGGCCCACTACGCACGGAGAGCGCCCCTCATGATTTTTGTCCCACCCACACTTGCGCAATTTCTGCCTCATTCATCTGAAACGGCAACCGTGAACCTATCGGAACTGAGCGATCACCTGATCATTGAAGTCCCGGACTCCAGCGACTTTGCAGCCAACTGGAGCGTCTACGCCATTCTCGGCGAAGATCCCGAAGAGCCTGAATGGGCTGGCGAAGAAGTCGACACCGGCGCCTGGGATGACGCCGAGGACGAGATGGAAAAACTGACGGGCATCGAATTGCAGATTCCAAAGGAAGTGCTGAAGACGTACGTGAATTGCGAAATCGAACTGCGCTACAAGTTTCAGGATGAATCGAGCATGGAGCCGTTTTCGGCCCCGTTGATGCTGCGTATCGAAGCCTGATGTCCGGGCGTGCCTGTTGATCGGGCGCGCCGCTCAAAAGACATAGACCGTTCGTCGGGACTGGTATTTCTTACAGGTGCCAGCCATTTCGGATCTCGGCCTTAATGGCTGAGGAGTTAACGAACCGGCTCCGACAGCGCCAAGCCGTAACTTGCGCTCATTCAACGGCTTGAAGGGACAGTGAAAAGGAATTTGATCATGACTGCACACGTAAAAGTGTTGGCTGCTCCAGAGCTCCAGGAAGCCGTGAACGGGGTACTACACGTTGGCAAATTGCAGGAAAAAGCCCACGGTGTGGTAAACGCTTACGCAAACCAGGCTGCCGGCGACGTAGTTGCGCTACACGTAAAAACGTCTACCGGTAACAGCTTTGAAACCGAAATCACAGTGACTGACTTGCAGGCCGGAAAGCCCCTCGTGCTCGCTGTTCCCAAAGATGTTTTTGAGAAAAAACTCGTTCCAAAAGCCACTGCCGATCTGCACTACACCGTGGCAAGAGGAGGGCAGAATCTCGGGAGCTCCGACATTCTGCATGTGAATCTCGAACGCTAAACAGCAATCACCCCTGCGCCTGCGCCTCTTCATGGGCCTGGCGCAGTCTTTCACGGCTGTTGGTCAGGTGCAGACGCATGGCCGCACGAGCCGCATCGGAATCCTGGCGGGCGATCGCCTCATAAATTTCTTCGTGCTCGCGGCTCAGGCGATTCATGTAGTGCTGTTGATCATCATGGGCCAGACGCGCCGAATTCAGCCGCGTGCGCGGGATGATGCTGGTGCCCAGGTGGGTCATGATGTCGGTGAAGTAGCGGTTGCCAGTGGACAAGGCTATTTCGAGGTGAAAGGCAAAGTCCGACGCGACGGCATCACTGGCATGGGACACGCTATCGTTCAGCGCATCGAGGGCAGCGCGCATGGTCGCCAGTTGCTCGGGGCTGCGGCGTTGTGCAGCGAGGCCGGCGGACTCCACTTCAAGGCTGATGCGTAATTCAAGAATAGCCAGCACATCACGCAGGGTGACGACCGTGGCCGGGTCGATACGGAAGCCGCTGGGGCTCGGCGTATCGAGTACAAAAGTGCCGATGCCATGACGGGTTTCCACTTGCCCGGCCGCTTGCAGTCGGGAAATCGCCTCACGCACCACGGTGCGGCTGACGCCATGGGCTTCCATGATCGCCGACTCGGTGGGCAACTTGTCGCCGCGCTTGAGCAGGCCATCACGGATCTGCTCGCTCAGCACCGTCACTAATTCCTGTGCGAGGCTGCGGCGCTTGCGCGGAAGGCGCGGGGTGTCGATCAGGTTTTCCATGGTTTGTATCGGGTCTCGAAAATTCGGCTTGGTTGGCATCATAGCTCAAGCGGGTTGTACGATCACTTTCCGTTAACACCACAAATCCTGTGGGCGTTGGCTTGCCAGTTCCCACGGGATTTGTGTCGTGATCATGCCGTTACGGTTTGCTCAACCAAATGGCCGCCGTCGATCCGCACATGCCGTGGGTGGAATCGTTTCAGGCTGCTGCGATGGCCGACGCTGACGATGCTCAACCCCGGCAATTGATCGATCAGCGCCTGATACAGCGTCGCTTCGTCTTCTTCATCCATCGCCGACGTGGCTTCATCCATGTACAGCCATTGTGGTGCGTAGAGCAGCGCGCGGGCGAAGGCCAAGCGCTGTTGCTCGCCCGGCGACAACATGCGCTGCCAGTGATTGGCTTCATCTACACGGGCTACCAGATGCGGCAACCGACAGGTTTCCAGCACTTGTGCATAACGCTGCGGCGTATAGGTATCGCCCGGCTGTGGATAACTCAGCGCTTCGCGCAGGGTGCCGATGGGCAGATAGGGTTTCTGCGGCAGGAACAGATAACGCGCCGCTGGCAGACGAATATTGCCGTGCCCCGCCGGCCACAAATGCCCCATCGCGCGCAACAGCGTGGACTTGCCACTGCCGGAACGGCCACTGAGCATGACGCGCTCGCCCGGTTCAACGGTCATGTCGGCACTGGTCAACAGATGACGACCGTCGGCCAGATCCAGCCCCAGGTCATGCACCTTCAGCTCACTGCCTTGATTTTGCACATCAATGGCCGGCGGGCGGTCTTCGTTGTCGGTCATCGCCTGCCGGAAACTCAGCAAACGATCACAGGTGGCGCGCCAGGAAGCGAGGCTCTGGTACGCGTTGATAAACCAGCTGAAACTCCCCTGAACGTTGCCGAATGCCGAGCTGATCTGCATCAACTCGCCCAGTTCGATCTTGCCGGCGAGGTAACGCGGCGAAGCAACGATGAACGGGAAGATAATGGCGGCCTGGGTGTAACCGTCGGTAAAGAACGTCAGGCGCTTGGACACTTTCATGATGTCCCAGAAGTTATGCCAGACCATCCCGAAACGGCTGCTCAAGCGACGGTTCTCGTTCGGTTCGCCGTTGTACAACGCGATACTTTCGGCATTCTCGCGAATCCGCACCATGGAAAAACGCAGGTCAGCTTCAAAGCGTTGTTGCTGGTTGTTCAGACCGATCAAGCGACGACCGATCAAATGCGTCAGCCAGCTACCCACCACGGCGTAAACCAGCACGCACCAGAACATGTAGCCGGGAATGGTGATGCCATAGATTTCGATGCTGCCCGATACGCCCCACAAAATGATCGAGAACGACACCAGACTGACGATATTGCGCAACAGCCCGATACCCAGTTCAAGGGTGTTGGACGTGAAATTGTTGAGGTCTTCGGAAATCCGCTGGTCCGGGTTATCGGTGTAACCGCCCTGCTCCAGTTGGTAATAATTCTTGTCGGCGAGCCAGCGCGAGAAATGCTTTTCGGTCAGCCACGCCCGCCAGCGGATCGTCAGCATCTGCGTCAGATATTGCCTGTACACGGCACCGACAATCGCAACGGCCGCGATCACACAGAAGTACAGAATCAGATGCCAGAACGCCGCTTCGTCCTTCTTTTGCAAAGCGTTGTAAAAATCCTTGTACCAGGTGTTGAACCACACCGAGATCCCTACGCTGAGCAGCGAGAGCGCTATCACCGCAATCAGCAGCGTCCAGGCCTTTACCTTCTCTTCACTGCGCCAGTAAGGCGTGATCATCGCCCACACTTTGCGAAAAAACTGGCCGCGCACAGCATCGTTGACCGCGGAATGTTCAGCGTTCGGATTCATGGATAAGGCTCGATATGGAAGAGAACAGACACGCACCGATCATAAATGATCGGTGCGTTTTATCGCGAGGGCTGCCGATAGTCGTTCAGCGCAGGTTCAGCGACGAACCGGGCGCTTCTGCAGTTTGCGCTGCAGGGTGCGGCGGTGCATGCCCAAGGCGCGAGCCGTGGCGGAGATGTTGCCTTCGTGCTCGGTGAGTACGCGCTGAATGTGTTCCCACTGCAGGCGATCGACCGACATCGGGTTTTCCGGCACCAGACTGTCGAGGTCGGCGTGTTCGGAGAGCAGCGCGGCGAGTACGTCGTCGGCATCGGCCGGCTTGCACAGGTAGTTGCAGGCGCCGCGCTTGATCGCTTCGACCGCCGTGGCAATGCTCGAATAACCGGTGAGGATCACCACGCGCATTTCCGGGTCCAGCTCCAGCAACTTCGGCAGCAATACCAGCCCGGAGTCGCCGTCCATTTTCAGATCGAGCGCGGCGTAGTCCGGCAGGTCAGCCTGGGCAATGGTCAGGCCTTCCTCGGCGGAACCGGCAGTGCTGACGCGAAAGCCGCGGCGGGCCATGGCGCGCGCCATGACTCGGGTGAAAGTCGCGTCGTCGTCGACCAGCAGCAAATGCGGCAGTTCTTCGCCTTCCACTTGGATTTCGTCACTCATTTTGCTCTCCTCGGGCACCGTGAGGCAGGCGCAGCTCGGTGAGCGTGCCGCCTTCCTCATGACTATAGAGTTTCACTGAGCCGCCGGCGCGTGTCACGCTGGCCTTGCTCAAAAACAGGCCCAGGCCGAAACCTTTGCCCTTGGTGGTAAAAAACGGTTTGCCAATCTGCTCGGCGATGGCCAGCGGCACACCGGCGCCATGGTCCCGAATGCTGATGGTCAAGTTTTCCGCGTCCCAATCCAGCGTCACCTGAAGGTTCTCAGGGCAGGCGTCGGCGGCATTGTTGAGCAGATTCAACAGTGCCTGGGTCAGATCCGGCGGCGGTGCCATGCGCGGCACCGCACCCTGGCCGAGACGCTGGAAGCGATAACTGGCCTCCGGACGCATCAAATGCCAGCGGTTCAGCGCTTCGTCGAGCCAGACCGTGACGTCCTGCATCTCAACGGCCAGGCGCCGATTGGCCTCCGCGGCGCGCACCAACTGTTGCAGGGTTTCCTTGCAGAGCTTGACCTGGTCCTGCAGCACCTTCAGATCGTCTTGCAGCATCGGGTCGGGATGATCCTGCTGCATCTCTTTGAGCAATACGCTCATGGTCGCCAGCGGCGTACCCAATTCGTGAGCGGCGCCGGCGGCCTGGGTGGCAACGGCGAGCAATTGCTGGTCGCGCAGACCTTCCTCGCGACGAATCGCACGCAACTCCTCCTGACGACGCAACTCCTCGGCCATGCGCGCAGCAAAGAACGTGATCACCGCCGCCGCGAGCGCGAAGCTCAGCCACATGCCATAGACCTGCAGGTTCTCCCGGGCGATCGGCAAGGTTTCCAGCGGGTAGAACCGCGTCAGCATCAGGGTGTACAGCGCCAGTGCGATACCGGACAGGACCACCGAATAGCGCCAGGGCAGCGTCACCGCAGCAATGGTCAGCGGCACCAGATAATAGGAAACGAACGGGTTGGTCGAACCACCGGAGAAATACAGCAGCGCACTGTGGATCACCAGATCACAGGCCAATTGCAGAGCGTATTCGAGTTCGGTCACCGGCCACGAAGTACGCAAGCGCACAGCGGTGAAAACGCAGAGCAGCGTCGAACAGCCAAGCGTCATCGCCAGTTGCACCCACGGCAACGGCAACAGTTGCAGCCAATAGGCCAAGCCTACGGACCCGGCCTGCGCGGCGAGCACCAGCGTGCGGATGAAAGTCAGCCGCCAGAGGTTCTGGCGAGTGGCGGAAGTCAGTTGTACGGGGGCGAGCATGAGCTCTCCTGATGAGCGCTCCAGGCGGATCGCACGGAGTATAACCAAGCCGCGCCCTCGAGAGGCGAAAGTGCGGCAAACGACCACATGGCGAAAACATGTTCGGCGGCTATAAAAACGCCTTCGCGAGCAGGCTCGCTCCCATAGAGGAATGCATTTCAAAGGTGGGAGCGAGCCTGCTCGCGAATGGCTGCGCAGCAGCCCCGGGCATCTGTATAGAAGTTGTAACTGGGCGAACCGGAGCGCAGAAGCTACAGTCTGATGGTTTCACGCAGGCCCGAACCAACCCCTGCGCCCTCATCAAGGAGCCTTCATGCACACATTTCGCCGCCGCGCCGCCCTTCTCGCCCTGACCGTCGGCAGCATCGCCAGCCTCCCGGCCCTGGCCGCCGATGAGCTGCACTACAACCAGATTTCCCTGCGCGCCGAAGTCAGCCAGGAAGTGGCCCGCGACCTCATGATCGTGACCCTCTACACGGAAGAGCAAAACACCGACCCGGCCAAACTCGCCGCCGACGTCAGCACCACCATGAACAAGGCTCTGGCCCAAGCCAAGCAAGTCAAAGACATCACCCTGCGCCAGGGCAGCCGCAACAGCTACCCGATCTACGACACCAAGGCCAGAAAATCACCGGCTGGCGTGAACGCGCCGAACTGCGCCTGGAAAGCGCCGACTTCGCTGCCCTGTCCAAACTCACCGGCGAACTGCTGACCGACCTGAAAATGGGCGGCATGGACTTCGCCATCGCCGACCCGACCCGCAAAGCCAGCGAAGACGCCCTGCTCAAAGAAGCCGTCACCGCCTTCAAGGCCCGCGCCCAACTGGCCACCGACGCACTCGGCGGCAAGGGCTACAAAATCGTCAACCTGAACCTCAACGCTAACGGTTACCCACAACCTTACATGCGCGCGCCGATGATGATGAAAGCGGCCGGCATGGATTCGGCACCGGTGACGCCTGAGGTTGAAGCAGGTACTAGCCAGGTGAGCATGACCGCTGATGGCTCGATTGAAGTGCTGATGCAGTGATGTGATGTGGGCTGAATGAAAAACCGGCGATCAGAGCATGATCGCCGGTTTTTTTGTGGCTGGATTTTGTGGTGAATGCTCCGCCGCCATCGCTGGCAAGCCAGCTCCCACAAGGTCATGCGTCGATTTCAAAATCAGCACAAAAACCTGTGGGAGCTGGCTTGCCAGCGATGAACGATAACGCGGTCTCAGGTTTGTGGATCAACCCGATCCAGCGCCCGGTTCACCGCCAGTTCGGCCAGCATGATGATCTGCTGAATACCCAGCACCGTATTGCGCTGCGTGCCGCCAAGCTCATTGGCGAAGTTGCTGGCTGCGGCACTGGCCGAGGCCAGTGATTCACAGGCGTGAGCCAGCAGGCTTTCGGTGTCGACGTTGGGACAGACCATAAACATCGTGCTCGGTTGGCGCGGTTTTCTGGTTTCGGGACAGAGATAGAAATCGAGGGCGCGCTTGATCGCTTCGCGGTTTCGGGCGAGGTCATCGGCGCGCAGGGCTTCTTCGAGCGGGGTTGGTTTATCTTCGGGTGGATCGGGTACAGGCTTGGTCATTGGAATGTTCCTAATCAATAGCCAATCACTTGCCGTTTCTCACGCGACGGAGTGGTGGCAGCAGTGTGCGGGGTGAGAAACCGGTAGGAACAAGCCCGGCCGGACCGAAGTCCGCCCGCACACAGCCGCCATAGAACATTGCAGACAGCAGAAATGCCGGCGGCAATTATGGTGGTACTGATGTTGGATTAACAGTTCCTATGGGTTCTCACACCCGATCGCTGAACCTTCAGCGACAACCAAAGCCTAGAGATCGCACGTCCGACGGACAACCTGAAAACCTTGTGGGAAGGTTCTGGTGATTTCACACATCTCTAAACACACCGAAGTAATCGGGTGACTGAACGGGCCTCTTCGCGAGCAAGCCCGCTCCCACAGTTTGCACGGAGTACACCTGCCAGAAATGGGTCGGTTGTCAGGCCGCCATCGCTAGCCGCTCCCACAGCAACAGCAAAAGATCGAAGCCTACAGCGGAGACAAGCACACCCCGCACGCGGCGCATGCCGCCCCACTCAACACAATGAGCGCAAGCTCGAGTACCGCTCTTGGTCTTAAAAGACCCGTCGGCAGGCTGAGTGGAGGGATTGATCCGGGGGGGGGAGCGCAGCGACCGCTTGGCGAAGCCAAGCACATCGAGAGGAGGTGCAGCGCAGCAAACCGCAGGCGATGCGCCCGGATCAATACCGCAGGGAAGGAACAAGGCCTACTGGAAAACCGAGGACGTGAAGCTCGACAACCTGATCTTCTCAATCACCCCGGACGCCGCCGTGCGCCTGCAGAAACTCAAGGAATGTCGGCGCAGATGATCCAGCAGGATTGGGACAAGATCGGGATCAAGGCCAACATCGTCAGCTATGAATGGGGTGAGAACATCAAGCGCGCCAAAAATGGCGAACACGACGCGATGATCTACGGCTGGACAGATGACAACGGTGACCCGGCCTACGACAAACTCGTGCAGCAAGCCAAGGTGTCCACCGACAAGTCGCAACGGGTAAAACTGTATCAACAGGCCCAGCAAATTCTTAAACAACAGGTACCGATCACACCGATTGCCAACTCGACGGTGTTCCAACCGCTGCGCAAGGAAGTCACTGACTTGCGCATTAGCCCATTCGGCCTTACACCCTTCTATGGTGTGGGTATAAATAGGTAACACCAAGCCCCAAGGCGGCGCGCACAACGTGACCAGCGCACCATTTTGGGGCTCCGTTTGCACCGAAAAAATCGCCCGCAAACGGTCAAATGCGTCAACTTTTACACATATGCGACATTAAGGTACGTTCGTGCCACGGTTTAAGGCCGACAGTCGCTCTGCATCTTGCAATGGGTATGGCCCCTGCATAAGTATCCGCAGGCACGACTCACGAGGTCGTACCTCACAACTAAAAAATGACAACAAATCATGAGGCCAACATGCTTAAACACGCGGTCATTCCGTTTTTAGTCGGCGCAGGCTTGTTAGCCTCCGCACCATTCGCATCCGCTGCGACTAACCTGGTGTTCTGCTCCGAAGGGAGCCCGGCCGGATTCGACCCAGGCCAATACACCACCGGAACCGACTTCGACGCCTCAGCCGAAACCATGTTCAACCGCCTGACCCAGTTCGAGCGCGGCGGCACCGCCGTTACTCCTGGCCTGGCGACCAAGTGGGACATTTCCGATGACGGCCTGACGTACACCTTCCACCTGCGTGAAGGCGTCAAGTTCCACACCACCCCGTATTTCAAGCCGACTCGTGAGTTCAACGCCGACGACGTGCTGTTCACC
>NZ_JBIUWM010000022.1:22724-86168 GCF_044743445.1 Pseudomonas sp. NPDC087615
CCTTCAATCGCATGATTAACAAGGATGACCCGTTCCGTAAGGCGTACCCGACTGAATTCCCGTACTTCACCGACATGGGGATGGACACCAACATCACCAAGATCGATAAAGTCGACGACCACACCGTCAAGTTCACGCTCAAAGAAGTGGATGCTGCGTTCATCCAGAACATGGCCATGAGCTTCGCTTCGATCCAGTCCGCCGAGTACGCTGCCAAGCTGCTCAAGGAAGGCAAGGCTGCCGACATCAACCAGAAGCCGATCGGCACTGGGCCTTTCGTGTTCAAGAGCTACCAGAAAGACTCCAACATCCGCTACACCGGGAACAAGGACTACTGGAAGCCTGACGATGTGAAGATCGACAACCTGATCTTCGCCATCACCACCGACCCGTCGGTACGTATTCAGAAGCTGAAAAAGAACGAGTGCCAGATCACCCTGTTCCCGCGTCCAGCCGACCTGAAAGCCCTCAAAGAAGACAAGTCGCTGAAAATGCCTGACCAGGCCGGCTTCAACCTGGGCTACATCGCCTACAACGTGATGGACAAGGTCAAAGGCAGCAACGAGCCAAACCCTCTGGCTGACCTGCGTGTGCGCCAGGCGCTGGACATGTCGGTGAACAAGCCGCAGATCATCGACTCGGTTTACCAGGGCGCTGGCCAGTTGGCCGTCAACGCCATGCCACCGACCCAGTGGTCTTACGACACCACCATCAAGGACGCCAAGTACGACCCTGAGAAAGCCAAAGAGCTGCTCAAGGAAGCCGGCGTCAAGGAAGGTACCGAGATCGTGTTGTGGGCAATGCCGGTACAACGTCCGTACAACCCGAACGCCAAACTGATGGCTGAGATGCTGCAGTCGGACTGGAAGAAGATCGGTCTGAACGTCAAGATCCAGAGCTACGAATGGGGCGAGTACATCAAGCGCTCCAAAGGTGGCGAGAACCAGGCCATGATCATTGGCTGGAGCGGTGACAATGGTGATCCGGACAACTGGCTGAACGTGCTGTTCGGTTGCGACTCGCTCAGCGGCAACAACTTCTCCAAGTGGTGCGACAAGAAGTTCGACGGCCTCGTCAAGGAAGCCAAGCGCACAACCGACCAGGCCAAGCGCACCGAACTGTACAAAGAGGCGCAACACGTCCTCAAAGATGCAGTCCCAATGACACCTATCGCTCACTCGACGGTGTACCAACCCATGCGCGCCAACGTGCAGGATTTCAAGATCAGCCCATTCGGCTTGAATTCCTTCTACGGCGTCAGCGTCAGCAAATAAAAAGACACAGCGGCGACGTTTCCAGCGTCGCCGCTGTTTTTTTCTGCCGATCAGCTAGGAATTTGCCTACAACCATTTCCGCCTGGTCTTACCAGAGTGGTACAGGCTGTGTTGCCTTTTCCTACGAGTCTTTAGGACTCAACGCATTTACTGCCAGACCCACGGCCCCTACCGTCGGGTTCTGACCAGTGACTGTGTGGGCTAACGGTTTGCTGTCCGCACTGGTTTGAGCTTGATGCAGCCACAACGTCCCCGGATGGGATCGCAGCGCATCGAAAAACACTAAAAAAGAGGGAGCGTCATGCGCCATACCTTGGTTTTTTCCGCTTTGCTGGGCGCCGGCCTGTTGGCCGCCACGTCCGCCAGTTTCGCCGCCCCCAAAAGCCTGGTGTTCTGCTCCGAAGGCAGCCCGGCGGGTTTTGATACCGCGCAATACACGACGGCCACCGATAACGACGCCGCCGAGCCGCTGTATAACCGTTTGGTCGAGTTCGAAAAAGGCGCGACCAATGTCGTCCCAGGTCTGGCTACCAAGTGGGATATTTCCGAGGATGGTCTCAAGTACACCTTTCACCTACGTGAAGGTGTGAAATTTCATACAACGCCTTACTTCAAGCCGACCCGCGATTTCAACGCCGACGACGTGTTGTTCACGTTTAATCGCATGCTCGATGCACAACAGCCCTTCCGTAAGGCTTATCCGACCGAGTTCCCGTATTTCAACGGGATGAGCCTGAACAAGAACATCGCCAAGGTCGAAAAGACCGGGCCACTGACCGTGGAGTTCACGCTCAACAGCGTTGACGCCGCGTTCATCCAGAACATCGCCATGAGCTTCGCCGCCATTCTGTCCGCCGAATACGCCGACAAGCTGTTGGCCGAAGGCAAGCCGAGCGACATCAACCAGAAGCCGATCGGCACCGGCCCGTTCGTGTTCAAGAGCTACCAGAAAGACTCGAACATCCGTTACACAGCTAATAAACAATACTGGGACCCGAGCCGGGTAAAGCTCGATAACCTGATTTTCGCGATCAACACCGACGCCTCGGTGCGCGTGCAAAAGCTCAAGGCTGGCGAATGCCAGATCACCCTGCATCCACGCCCGGCCGATGTCGAGGCGCTGAAGAGCGATCCAAAACTGCAACTGATCTCCAAGCCGGGTTTCAACCTCGGCTACATCGCCTACAACGTGCGCCACAAACCGTTCGACCAGCTCGAAGTGCGTCAGGCGCTGGACATGGCTGTGAATAAACAGGGGATTCTCAACGCCGTTTACCAAGGCGCCGGCCAACTGGCGGTCAACGCCATGCCACCGACCCAGTGGTCTTACGACGATACGATCAAAGACGCTGCCTACAACCCGGAAAAAGCCAAAGAGCTGCTCAAGGCTGCCGGCGTAAAAGAAGGCACCGAGATCACCCTGTGGGCGATGCCGGTACAGCGTCCGTATAACCCGAACGCCAAACTGATGGCCGAAATGCTCCAGGCTGACTGGGCCAAGATCGGTCTGAAAGTGAAGATCGTCAGCTATGAATGGGGCGAGTACATCAAGCGCACCAAGAATGGCGAACACGACGTCAGCCTGATCGGCTGGACCGGTGACAACGGTGACCCGGACAACTGGCTCGGCACGCTGTACAGCTGCGATGCCATTGGTGGCAACAACTACTCGATGTGGTGCGATCCGGCTTACGACAAGCTGATCAAAGAGGCCAAGGTCGTCACCGACCGCGACCAGCGCACCGCGCTTTACAAACAGGCGCAGCAGTTGCTCAAGCAGCAAGTGCCGATCACGCCTGTCGCCCACTCGACGGTCAACCAACCGTTAAGCACGCGGGTTGAAGGGTTCAAGGTGAGCCCCTTCGGTCGCAACGTGTTCTCGGGCGTCAGTATCGATTAACCCAACCGATTAGCCGCAATGCTGAGGGGGGCCGTCTATCCCCCTCATGCAAGCGCTTTGCCGAAATTCGCCAATCCGGCCTTTGGCAAACGTTTGCGATGTGTGATTGAGTTCTAAACCAAATAGCCGGACGACCAAAAAAAGACCGGTATAAAAAGAAAGTAAAGGAGCTTCACCCATGAAACTGAGCAGCACCGCGATACTGGCTTTGGCCATCAGCAGCATCACCGCCACGGCGTATGCAGAACCTGTCAGTCAGGAGTTCGTCCCGACTACCCTGGCCGGCAGTAGCGCCCAAAGCGAGGCCAAAGGCTTTATTGATGGACAGAGCCTGGGCGGCACAACCCGTAACTTTTATGCCAATGAACTGAAGCGTCGTGACGACAGTTTCAGCTACGTGAAGAACAGCGACAAGAACACCACGCCACAGGTCAGAACCAAAACCCCGCGTCGTATCAACTGGGTTCAGGGCACCATCGTCAACTACACCTCGGGCTTCACCCAAGGCACCGTTGGCGTGAGCACTGAAGTGGCCGCCTACAACGCCATCGTTCTGGATCGTGACCGTAAGGACATCGCTGGCGGCTCCAACCGCACCCTCGCCGACTCCGACGGCGACGCTGTCGGCCAATGGAGCAAACTGGGTCTGGCCAACGTCAAGTTCCGCGTATCGAACACCACCCTGACCGCCGGTCGCCAGAATTTCAGCACGCCGATCGTCGATGTCATCGGCAACCGTCCGCTGCCTTCGAGCTTCGAAGGTATCAGCCTGCACAGCGAAGAATTCAGCAACCTGTCGTTTGACCTGGCCGGTTTCGACCGCGTCTCGCCACGTACCGAACAGAGCCTGTCGAAATTCCGTTCCGAGTACTCGGCCACTGGTGTTGAAACCGACAAGGTTTACACAGCCGGTTTGAACTACCAGCCGCTCAAGAGCCTGAAAACCAGCCTGTATGTCGCGAACGTTGAAGACTTCTGGAACCAGTACTACTTCGGCGCCACCCACGAACTGGGTGACAGCCAGGTCCTGAGCCTGACCACCGGTCTGAACTACTACAAGACTGTCGACGAAGGCAAAAAGTTGATGGGCAACATCGACAACGACACCTACTCGCTGTCGCTTGGTCTGACTCACCAGGCACACAGCCTGACCTTCTCGTACCAGGAAGTGAACGGTAACGAGTACTTCGACTACCTGCACGAAACCAACGGCATCTACCTGGCCAACTCCCTGCTGTCGGACTTCAACGGCCCGAACGAGAAATCCTTCCAGATCGCTTACGGCTTGAACATGGCTGAATACGGCGTACCGGGCCTGAAGTTCAACATCTACCAGGCGCGCGGCTGGGGCATCGACGGCACTCACTACCGTGGCACGGCTTACACCGATCCAGGAGCCAAGCGCGGCGACCTGAGCCTGATGAATGGCGAGAGCCACTATGAATACGGCGTCGGTGCTTCTTACGCCGTGCAGAGCGGCCCGCTCAAGGCCACCGCTATTCGTGCGACGTACACCACTCACCGCGCCAGCGAGCACCAGGCTGACGGCAACATCAACGAGTTCCGTCTCGTGACCACCATCCCATTCAACATCCTGTAAAAAACGCTAACCGACGGCTGACTCATGAAGAGTCGGCCGTTCGGTTTTTTGTCTTCAACCGATTGCAGAGGGTTATCGATGAAAATGCTTCCCCTACGTGCGGCCGTTGCTGCCGCGTTGTTGAGCGCCGCCATCGGCGTCTCGGCCAAACCCTTGGTGGTCTGCACCGAAGCCAGTCCGGAAGGCTTCGACATGGTCCAGTACACAACTGCAGTCACAGCCGACGCGGTGGCCGAAACCATCTTCAACCGGCTGGCGGACTTCAAGCCCGGCACCACCGAAGTGATACCGGCGCTGGCCGACTCCTGGGACATCAGCGATGACGGTCTGACCTACACGTTTCACCTGCGCAAAGGCGTCAAGTTTCACACCACCGATTACTTCAAGCCGACTCGCGACATGAACGCCGACGACGTGGTCTGGAGCTTCCAGCGTCAGCTGGACCCGAATCACCCGTGGCACAAACTGTCGAGCGTGGGCTTCCCATACTTTGAGAGCATGGGCTTCAAGGAACTGCTCAAAAGCGTAGAAAAAGTCGACGACAACACGGTCAAGTTCACCCTGACCCGCCGCGAAGCGCCGTTCCTGGCCGACCTGGCCATGGCGTTCTCCTCGATCTACTCGGCCGAATACGCCGACCAGTTGCTCAAGGCCAACAAGACCGGCGACCTGAACAGCAAGCCGATCGGCACCGGCCCGTTCATCTTCCAGCGTTACGCCAAGGACGCTCAAGTACGGTTCAAGGCCAACCCGGACTATTTCCGTGGCAAGCCACCGGCCGATGCGCTGATTCTGGCGATTGCCACCGACAACAACGTGCGCCTGCAAAAACTCAAGGCCAACGAGTGCCAGATTGCGCTGTATCCGAAGCCGGATGACATCCCGAGCATCAAGAAAGACAGCAACCTGAAAGTCGCCGAACTCGACGCGATGACCGTGTCGTATATCGCCATGAACACCCAGCACAAATACATGAGCGACGTGCGGGTGCGCAAAGCGATCGACATCGCCTTCGACAAAGAAGCCTACGTCAACGCGCTGTTTGGCAAAGGTAACGCCACCGTCGCAGTCAACCCGTACCCGCCAACGCTGCTGGGCTACAACCATGACTTGAAGAACCCGCCTCGCGATCTCGACAAGGCTCGCGCCCTGCTCAAGGAAGCCGGTGTTCCAGAAGGCACCACGTTTACCCTGTTTACCCGCAACGGCGGCGGCCCGACCAACCCCAACCCGATGCTCGGCGCGCAGATGATGCAGGCTGACCTGGCGAAAGTCGGGATCAAGATCGACATCCGCGTGATGGAATGGGGCGAAATGCTCAAACGCGCCAAGGCCGGTGAGCACGACATGGTCTCGGCCGGATGGGCGGGCGACAATGGCGACCCGGACAACTTCCTGACGCCTATGCTCAGTTGCGAGGCGGCCAAGAATGGCGAGAACTACGCGCGCTGGTGCAACGAGAAATTCCAGGCTCTGCTGGATGAAGCACGGGCTAAAGTAGATCCGGCCGAACGCGCGAAACTCTACGAGCAAGCCCAGGTCCTGTTTAATCAGGACCAACCGTGGATCAGCATGGCCCACACCCGGATGTTCACTGCAATGCGCAACAACGTAGAGGGCTACCACATCAGCCCTCTGACAACTAATAACTTCGCCACCACCCAGGTGAAGTAGATAAGAAACGCCCGGCCTCCCTGAGCCCAGGGAAGCCGGGTACGCCTAACCGGCTGATGAGGTACCACACAAGATGTTTAGTTTTATTGCCCGCCGACTGGGGTTGTTGATCCCCACGTTTTTCGGCATCACCTTGCTGACTTTCGCGTTGATTCGCATGATTCCGGGCGACCCCGTGGAAGTGATGATGGGCGAACGTCGGGTCGATCCCGAAATGCACGCTCAGGCAATGGAACGCCTAGGTCTGAACAAACCGCTGTATGCCCAGTATCTGGACTACATCGGCAAACTGGCTCACGGCGATCTCGGCGAATCCCTGCGTACACGCACCAGCGTCTGGACCGAGTTCACCTCCCTTTTCCCGGCGACCCTGGAACTGTCCATGGCCGCCCTGCTGTTCGCCGGCATTCTGGGCCTTTTGGCCGGGGTGATTGCGGCACTCAAGCGAGGATCCCTGTTCGACCATGGGGTGATGGGCATCTCCCTGGCGGGGTATTCGATGCCGATCTTCTGGTGGGGCCTGATCCTGATCATGTTCTTCTCGGTGAGCCTGGGCTGGACACCGGTGTCCGGGCGGATCGACCTGCTTTACGACATCGAGCCGCGCACCGGCTTCATGTTGATCGACACGCTGCTGGCCGATGACGTCGGCGCATTCTTCGACGCGCTGCATCACCTGATCCTGCCGGCCATCGTGCTGGGGACCATTCCGCTGGCGGTGATCGCGCGGATGACCCGCTCCTCGATGCTCGAAGTCCTGCGTGAAGACTACATCCGTACTGCCAGGGCCAAAGGCCTGTCGCCGGCACGCGTGGTGTTCGTCCACGGTTTGCGTAACGCGCTGATTCCGGTCCTGACCGTGGTCGGCCTGCAAGTCGGCACGCTGCTGGCCGGTGCAGTTCTGACCGAAACCATCTTCTCCTGGCCCGGCATCGGTAAATGGCTGATCGAAGCCATCGGCGCCCGGGACTACCCGGTTGTGCAAAACGGCATCCTGTTAATCGCCTGCCTGGTGATTCTGGTCAACTTCGTAGTGGACATCCTCTACGGCTTTGCCAACCCACGCATCCGTCATCAGCGCTGAGGTCAATTACCCATGAGCACTCCAACTTCCTCAGCAGCCACCGCCGCGTCCGACGTGGATCAAAGCCTGCTGTACCCGTCACCGTACAAAGAATTCTGGCAAGCCTTCTCCAAGAACAAGGGCGCAGTTGCCGGTTTGCTGTTCATGCTGCTGATCGTCTTCTGCGCGCTGTTCGCGCCGTGGGTCGCACCGCATAACCCGAGCGAGCAATACCGTGACTTCCTTCTGACGCCACCGTCGTGGCTCGAAGGCGGGCAGATTCAGTTCCTGCTCGGCACCGATGAACTGGGTCGCGACCTGCTGTCGCGTCTGATCCAGGGTTCGCGCCTGTCGCTGCTGATCGGTTTGTCTTCGGTCGTGATGTCGTTGATCCCGGGCATCCTGCTGGGTCTGTTCGCCGGTTTCTTCCCCAAAGTCCTCGGCCCGACCATCATGCGTTTGATGGACATCATGCTGGCCCTGCCGTCCTTGCTGCTGGCGGTGGCGATTGTCGCCATCCTCGGCCCTGGCCTGATCAACACCGTGATTGCGATTGCTGTGGTATCGCTGCCGTCCTACGTGCGTCTGACCCGTGCCGCCGTCATGGGCGAACTGAACCGCGACTACGTGACCGCCGCGCGCCTGGCCGGTGCCGGGCTGCCACGCCTGATGTTCATCACCGTGCTGCCCAACTGCATGGCACCGCTGATCGTACAAGCGACCCTGAGCTTCTCCTCGGCGATTCTCGATGCCGCCGCCCTGGGCTTCCTCGGCCTTGGCGTACAACCGCCAACCCCTGAGTGGGGCACCATGCTGGCCTCGGCCCGCGACTACATCGAACGCGCCTGGTGGGTGGTGAGCCTGCCTGGTTTGACAATTTTGCTAAGCGTGCTGGCAATCAACCTGATGGGCGACGGTCTGCGCGATGCGCTGGACCCGAAACTCAAGAACGCCGCCTGAGGAGATTCCCATGTCACTGCTAGAAATCAAGAATCTCAACGTTCGCTTCGGCGACAAAACCGCCGTGCCGGTGGTCGACGGCCTCGACCTCAAAGTCGACAAGGGCGAAGTACTGGCGATCGTGGGCGAGTCCGGTTCGGGCAAATCCGTGACCATGATGGCCCTGATGGGCCTGATCGAGCACCCGGGTATCGTCACGGCCGACGCCCTGAATTTCGACGGCAAGAACATGCTCACCCTGAGCAACCGCCAGCGCCGGCAGATCGTCGGCAAAGACCTGGCGATGGTGTTCCAGGACCCGATGACCGCACTGAACCCGAGCTACACCGTCGGTTTCCAGATCGAAGAAGTGCTGCGCCTGCACCTGAAAATGTCCGGCAAGCAAGCGCGTAAACGTGCCATCGAACTGCTGGAAAAAGTGGAAATCCCGGGCGCCGCCAGCCGTATGGACGCCTACCCGCATCAACTGTCCGGCGGTATGAGCCAGCGCGTCGCCATCGCCATGGCGATTGCCGGCGAGCCGAAACTGCTGATCGCCGACGAACCGACCACGGCACTCGATGTAACCATTCAGGCGCAGATCATGGATCTGCTGCTGGCGTTGCAGAAAGAACAGGACATGGGCCTGGTGCTGATCACCCACGACCTCGCGGTCGTGGCTGAAACCGCCCAGCGCGTGTGCGTGATGTATGCCGGCCAAGCCGTTGAAGTCGGTCAGGTGCCACAACTGTTCGACATCCCGGCGCACCCGTACAGCGAAGCGCTGCTCAAGGCGATTCCGGAGCACAGCCAGGGCGCCGAGCGTCTGGCGACGCTGCCGGGCATCGTCCCGGGCCGTTACGACCGTCCGCAGGGTTGCCTGCTGTCGCCGCGCTGCCCGTACGTGCAGGAAAGCTGCCGCGCGCAGCGTCCGACCCTTGACCCGAAAAGCCACAGCCTCGCCCGCTGCTTCTACCCGCTGAACCAGGAGGTGGCGTAATGGCCGTCGTACTTACCGCCCGCGACCTGACCCGTCACTACGAAGTCTCCCGTGGCCTGTTCAAGGGCCAGGCGACCGTGCGCGCGCTTAACGGCGTGTCGTTCGAACTGGAAGCCGGCAAGACCCTCGCGGTTGTCGGCGAGTCGGGCTGTGGCAAGTCCACCCTCGCCCGCGCCCTGACCCTGATTGAAGAGCCGTCGTCCGGCTCCTTGAAAATCGCCGGCCAGGAAGTGGCCGGTGCCGACAAGGCCCAGCGCAAACAACTGCGCAAAGACGTGCAGATGGTGTTCCAGAGCCCGTACGCGTCGTTGAACCCACGGCAGAAAGTCGGTGATCAGCTCGGCGAGCCGCTGCTGATCAACACCAACCTGTCCGCCGCCGAACGTCGCGAGAAAGTCCAGGCGATGATGAAGCAGGTCGGCTTGCGTCCCGAGCACTACCAGCGTTATCCGCACATGTTTTCCGGCGGTCAGCGCCAGCGGATCGCCCTGGCCCGAGCAATGATGCTGCAACCCAAAGTGCTGGTGGCGGACGAACCGACTTCGGCGCTGGACGTGTCGATTCAGGCGCAGGTGCTGAACCTGTTCATGGATCTTCAGCAGGAGTTCAACACCGCCTACGTGTTCATCTCGCACAACCTGGCGGTGGTGCAACACGTGGCCGATGACGTGATGGTGATGTACCTCGGTCGCCCGGTGGAAATGGGTCCGAAAAACGCCATCTATGATCGTCCTCTGCACCCGTATACCCAAGCTCTGCTGTCGGCGACCCCGACGATTCACCCGGATCCGGACAAGCCGAAAATCAAGATCGTCGGCGAATTGCCCAACCCGCTCAACCCGCCCGCAGGCTGCGCGTTCCACAAGCGTTGCCCGTATGCGACCGAGCGTTGCAGCACTGAAGAGCCGGCCCTGCGCGAGCTCGACAACCGGCAGGTGGCGTGCCACTACGCCGAGCAGTTCCTCGACGGCGCGGCGTAAGCAAATCCAGAGGCAAATGCAAAAACCGGTGGAAACGGGCTTGCTCGCGAAGGCGGTGGTTCAGTCAATATTTGTGTCGACTGACACACCGCTTTCGCGAGCAAGCCCGCTCCCACAGGGGATTTGAGTTGCAGGTCTGTACGCGTCAGCAAAACCCAGCGACGACGGCGCGGCATCCGCAAATCCAGAGGCAAATGCAAGCCCGCTCCCACAGAGAGGGTGTTGGACTTAGAGTCAAAGTGTTAACCAAACCCCTTCCGCTTCGATTGCGCATCAGTCGAGGAAGAAGGGGTTTTCTTTTGTCTGCAATTTACGTCTGGCTGTCGCCTTCGTCACCGTCGTCGGTATCCGGCTCGTCGGTGGTCGAATCATCATCGCCTTCGCTGCCGCCCTGGCCTTTATCACCGCCCTCAGAATCAGACTTGGCCAGCATCAGCCCGCTGTGCCCCACCTGCCCGCTGAAGGCCTGGGCATCGTGATCCTCGCACTCGGCCCAAGCCGTCGCGGTGCCGAGGGAGAACATCACCATCACTTTCAACAGCAGCAAAACGCGTAGCAATCTGTTTTTCATGATCGATTCCATCCTCTGCGGGTGAGACAAACATGCCGATCCGGCGATGAATGAAATCTAGTTCCGATCCGCCGGGTTCACCAGACAAGACACTAATCAGCCGGCAGAAATACCCTCGGCACAAAGACTGGTTTCGAATAACGCCAATAGCCGGAGCCGCTAGAGGACGCCGGCCTGCCCTTAAGGCGCGTCCGAGACGCGTGTGCGAGTGGCCTGATAAATCAGCGGGATGGCCAACAGCGCCAGCGTCGCACTGACCAGCCAGACACTGTGCCCGCCAAAGTATCCGTACATTTGACCGCTCAGCACCGGTGATACCAGTGCGCTCGCACTCCAGCTCATGAAAAACAGACCGAAGTACTGCCCGCTTTTGCCACTCTGTGCATGCTGCATGACCAACACATTGAGCGGCGGCATGAACAGCGCTTCGCCCAGTGTCCAGACCACCGTCGACAGGCAGACGAAAAACAGTCCGGAGCCCAACGGCAACATGCCCAGCCCGATAGCCAGCAACAGACTGCCGGCCACCAGTTGCCGCCGCATGCCCCACCGTTCGCCCCAATGGGACAGCGGAATCTGCAGGGCCACGATCAGTATCGCGTTGAGCGCGAACTGCCAGCCGATGGCTTCTGTGCTCAAGTGGTAGTAGTCACGCAGATAGTTGCCCAGCGTGCTGTAGACGGTATCGAACGCCATGCCGAGCAAGACCGCCGCTGCCAGTAACCAGAGAAACGCCTTGTCGCGATACGCAGAGGATGAGCCGGAGCCCGCGTCGGCTGACGCCTCAACGATCAGCACCGGTCGACGCCAGGTCGTGCGGACAAACCAGAGCAACGCCAGTAGCGTCATCGCCGCACTGGCGAAAAACACCGAGCGAAAATCCGTCTGCGCCAACACCCCGCCAGCCACCCCGGCAGCGGCCATCCCGAGATTTCTCGCGACCCGGCTCAAAGCTTGCGCACGCGAACGCTGCGCAACCTCGCAATACTCCATGATCAACCGTTGATGCAGGGTGCGGATCGCCCCGTCGAGCACACCGCTCAACAGCAATAACGCCGCAAGCCACGGCACGTCGGTGACCAACCCCAACAGGATCAGGGTCCATACCGACAGGAAAAACAGCGCCGCCGTGAGCCGCGCCGTGGGAAAGCGATCACTGAGCAACCCACCGACCATCGAACCGATCAACAGCCCCGCGCCGTAACCGGACAGCAGCCAGCCCACGGTTTCAATTGCCAGCCCCAGTTCCTGACGCAGATACAAGGCCATGAACAGCTTGACCATGCTGCTGAGGCGATTGATGAACAGCAGCGCCGCGAGCACCCAGGCCATTACGCCGAAATAGCCATTGATTCGCAGCAGGTGAGTCAGCCGACTTGTCATTCCTTTGACCTCTCAAAGCGACTTTCGCAAACCTGAGACACTAACGGTCAGCTCGCGGATTGTCGCGCTCAAGTATGTCGAGATCACAAAAAACGGAGTCGCCCTACAGCCCCATGCAGGTGCAACCTTCGGCAGCTCAGGTAGATTGAATGCACTCAGTCAGAAAATGGTCGGCCATCAGGCCGCCTTCGCGAGCAGGCTCGCTCCCACAAAAAAGCATGAGCAGAACGCGTATCCCCTCTGCTCCTCACCACTCAACAGGATGAGCGTTAGCTCGGCTGCAGCTCTTGATCTTGATCCACGGGCGACGTCGGAAGGCTGAGTGGAGGGATTGATCCGGGGATGGGAGCGCAGCGACCGTTTGGCGAAGCCAAACACATCGAGAGGAGGTGCAGCGCAGCAAACCGGAGGCGATGCCCCCCGGATCAATCCCGCAGCGAAGGAACCCCGAGCCCCAGCGAGCGGGCCGCACGTAGGAGCAAGCGTTTTTTTGCTTACTTTTTTTAGGCGTTTGTAAAAAAAGTGAGTCGCCGTAAGGGCGAAACCGTCAGCCGCAACACCCGCAGAAACGGATATACACCCAAACCAACCAAGCAAAAAAAGCCCCCTAGGCATACACCTAGGGGGCTTTGGACAAAACAATTCAGCGCTTAGTGATGCTCACGCGTCGCACGGAATTTCACATCCGGCCAGCGCTCTTCCATCAACGCCAGGTTAACCCGCGTCGGAGCGAGGTAAGTCAGGTGACCACCGCCATCGACTGCCAGGTTTTCCACAGCTTTGTTGGAGAATTCCTCAAGCTTCTTCTTGTCGTCGCATTCAATCCAGCGCGCCGAGTAAACAGTGATCGGCTCGTACGAGCACTCGACCTTGTATTCCTCTTTCAGGCGGCTGGCGACCACGTCGAACTGCAGCACACCGACGGCACCGAGAATGATGTCGTTGCTGCGCTCCGGGAAGAACACCTGGGTCGCACCCTCTTCAGCCAACTGCTGCAGGCCCTGACGCAGTTGCTTGGATTTCAGCGGATCACGCAGACGTACGCGACGGAACAGTTCCGGGGCGAAGTGCGGGATACCGGTGAAACCGAGGACTTCGCCTTCGGTAAAGGTGTCACCGATCTGGATGGTGCCGTGGTTGTGCAGACCGATGATGTCGCCGGCAAACGCCTCTTCCAGTTGCTCACGCTCGGAGGAGAAGAACGTCAGGGCGTCGCCGATGCGCACGTCCTTGCCGGTACGCACATGGCGCATCTTCATGCCTTTCTCGTACTTGCCCGAGCAGATACGCATGAAAGCGATGCGGTCGCGGTGTTTCGGGTCCATGTTCGCCTGGATCTTGAAGATGAAGCCCGAGAACTTCTCTTCGACCGGTTCCACGGTGCGCTCGTTGGCCACGCGTGCCAGCGGGCGCGGCGCCCAGTCAACGACGGCGTCGAGCACGTGGTCGACACCGAAGTTGCCCAGCGCGGTACCGAAGAACACCGGGGTCAGTTGGCCGTCGAGGAACTCTTGCTGATTGAACTCGTGGCAGGCGCCCTGTACCAGTTCCAACTGCTCGGTGAAGCGGTCGTACTCGTCGCCCAGATGCGCGCGCGCTTCGTCGGAGTCGAGCTTCTCGATGATCTTGGTTTCGGTGCGTTCGTGACCGTGACCGGCGGTGTAGACAATGATGTAGTCGTCGGCCAGGTGGTACACGCCTTTGAAGTCGCGGTAGCAACCGATCGGCCAGGTGATCGGCGCCGCCTTGATCTTCAGAACGGCTTCGATTTCGTCGAGCAGTTCGATCGGGTCGCGGATGTCACGGTCGAGCTTGTTGATGAAGCTGACGATCGGCGTGTCTCGCAGACGGCAAACGTCCATCAGCGCAATGGTCCGTGGCTCAACACCCTTACCGCCGTCGAGGACCATCAAGGCCGAGTCCACTGCCGTCAGAGTGCGGTAGGTGTCTTCGGAGAAGTCTTCGTGGCCCGGGGTGTCGAGCAGGTTGACCATGTGATCGCGATACGGGAACTGCATGACCGACGTGGTAATGGAAATACCCCGTTGTTTCTCCATCTCCATCCAGTCGGATGTCGCATGGCGGTCGGATTTACGGGATTTCACCGTACCGGCCACCGCAATCGCCTTGCCCATCAACAGGAGCTTTTCGGTGATCGTGGTTTTACCGGCATCGGGGTGGGAAATAATGGCGAAAGTGCGGCGTTTCGCGACTTCGGCGGCCTGGTTGGTCATGGGAAATCGCCTGGCGGTGATTCAAAAAAGGGCCGCGATTATAGCCCAAGTCCAGACAATAACCGAACCGTTGAGCACATCAGGGGTGGCCAAATGCTGTCTCAGATGGGAACCTTTTGAAGCACGGAGACGTCCATCCCCTGTTACGACATTGCGTCAGGGGCTGAAAAATCAGCAAGTTAGCCTGACGAGGCTGCGCTCATGGCTCGCTTTCAGACCGTTTTTTGCCGGTGCTGAGGGAGCTGCTTCTCGCGAACGTTCTTTCCCGGCAGCCAAGGTTTGGCCTGCCACGCAGGATGGCGTTCGCCGACTAAAAAAAAGGAGTCCGCCTGTGGCTATCCGCTATGGCAAAGGGCTGATGGGAGGTGCGGTGGTGATCGCGCTCCTGGCCCTGCTGGTCCACTGGATCGGCATCAACACGATCGAACACTACCGCGACGATTTGTTGTTTTACCTGCAAGCTCATCTGATTCTTGTCCTCGCTTCAATGCTGGCTGCCCTCGTCGTGGGCATCCCCGCTGGCATCTTCCTCAGTCGCCCGAACATGGTCGGCCGCGCTGAACGCTTCATGCAGATCTTCAACATCGGCAACACCGTGCCACCGCTGGCCGTGCTCGCGATTGCCCTGGGGATTCTGGGCATCGGCAGTGGCCCGGCGATCTTCGCGCTGTTCCTCGCGTCACTGTTGCCAATTGTGCGCAACACCTACGAAGGCCTGAAAAACGTTCAGGGTTCACTCAAAGAAGCCGCCGTCGGCATCGGCATGACCCCGCGTCAGGTGCTGTGGAAAGTCGAGTTGCCCAACGCCGTACCGATCATCGTCGGTGGTGTGCGTGTGGCGCTGGCGATCAATGTCGGGACAGCGCCGCTGGCGTTCCTGATCGGCGCCAACAGCCTTGGCAGCCTGATCTTCCCGGGTATCGCGCTGAACAATCAGCCGCAACTGCTGCTCGGCGCCGCGTGTACCGCCTTACTGGCGCTGCTGCTCGATGGCGCTGTCACCCTGGGCAGTCGACTCTGGCTCGAACGCGGCTTGCGCCCGTCTTAAGCCTCGGCAAAGGAATCTTCATGAAACGACTTAGCTTGATTTTAGGCTGCGCCCTGCTGTTCGCAGGAATCGCCCAAGCCGCCGACAAACCGGTTATCCGCATTGGCGCCCGGGTGTTCACCGAACAAACCCTGCTGGCGCAAATCACCTCGCAGTACCTGCGCAGCAAAGGCTACGACGCGCAAATCACCGGTGGGCTGGGTAGCAATCTGGCGCGCAGCGCTCAGGAAAGTGGCCAACTGGACATGCTCTGGGAGTACACCGGTGTGTCGCTGGTGTCCTACAACCATGTCACCGAAAAACTCGACAGCGAACAGTCCTACGCTCGGGTGAAAGAACTCGACGCCCAAAAAGGCCTGACCTGGCTCACGCCGTCCAAATTCAGCAACACCTATGCACTGGCCCTGCCGAAGAAAATCGCCGACCAGTACCCACAGATCAACAACATCAGCGAACTGAACACCGTGCTGCGGGATGAGGCCGAGGCCAATCACCTGGTGGCTCTGGACACTGAGTTCGCCAACCGCTCCGACGGCCTGGACGGCATGGTCAAGCTCTATGACATGAACCTGACACGCGAGAACACCCGCCAGATGGACGCCGGTCTGGTCTACACCGCCCTGCGCAATGGCCAAGTGTTCGCCGGTCTGGTGTACACCACGGACGGTCGCCTGAGCGCCTTCAATCTGAAATTGCTGGCGGACGACAAGCATTACTTCCCGGACTACACCGCCGCGCCCGTGGTGCGCCAGGCCTATCTGGACGCCCACCCGAAACTGGCCGGGCAACTCAAGCCGCTGGCCGAACTGTTTGATGACGAAACCATGCGCCGGCTCAACGCGCGGGTCGATGTCGATCATGAAAGCCCATCCGCTGTTGCCGCTGATTTCCTGCGCCAACATCCATTGAATTGAAGGGAGGAAACGTCATGGAATTCTTGAACGCCTTTTCCCATCTTGACTGGCAGCAGGTGTTGCACCTGACCTTGCAGCACATTTCTCTGGTGGGGATCGCCGTCAGTCTGGCGATTGTCGCCGGTGTGCCGCTGGGCATTCTGATGACCCGCTTTCCGAGCCTCGCCGGCCCTTTACAGGCCAGCGCCACAGTGCTGCTGACCGTGCCGTCGATTGCCCTGTTCGGCCTGCTGTTGCCGTTCTACTCCAAGTTCGGCCAAGGCCTGGGCCCGATGCCGGCGATCACCGCGGTGTTCCTTTATTCACTGCTGCCGATCATGCGCAACACCTACCTCGCCCTGACCGGCGTCGAACCGGGCATCCGTGAAGCCGCACGCGGCATCGGCATGACCTTCGGCCAGCGCCTGCGCATGGTCGAGTTGCCGATTGCGGTACCGGTGATCCTCGCCGGTGTGCGTACTGCCGTGGTGATGAACATTGGCGTGATGACCATCGCCGCCACCGTCGGCGCCGGCGGTCTCGGTGTGTTGATCCTTGCTTCCATCAGCCGCAGTGACATGTCGATGCTCATCGTCGGCGCGCTGCTGGTCAGTCTTCTGGCGATCTTCGCCGACCTCCTCCTGCAGTGGCTGCAACGCGCGCTGACTCCAAAAGGACTCCTCAAATGATCGAACTTCAAAACCTCAGCAAGACCTTCCAAAGCAACGGCAAAGATGTCAAAGCCGTGGACTCGGTGAGCCTGACCGTCAATGAAGGCGAAATCTGTGTGTTCCTCGGGCCATCGGGTTGCGGCAAAAGCACCACGCTGAAGATGATCAACCGCCTGATCAAACCGACCTCGGGCAAGATCCTGATCAACGGTGAAGACACCACCGACCTGGACGAAGTGACTCTGCGCCGCAACATCGGCTACGTGATTCAGCAGATCGGTCTGTTCCCGAACATGACCATCGAAGAGAACATTGTGGTGGTGCCGAAGCTGCTCGGCTGGGACAAACAGAAATGCCACGACCGCGCCCGCGAACTGATGAGCATGATCAAGCTTGAGCCCAAGCAGTATCTGCATCGCTACCCGCGTGAATTGTCCGGTGGCCAGCAACAGCGCATCGGCGTGATCCGAGCACTGGCAGCGGACGCACCGCTGTTGCTGATGGATGAGCCGTTCGGCGCGGTCGACCCGATCAACCGCGAGATGATCCAGAACGAGTTCTTCGAGATGCAGCGCGCGCTGAACAAGACCGTGATCATGGTCAGCCACGACATTGACGAAGCGATCAAACTCGGCGACAAGATTGCGATCTTCCGCGCCGGCAAGCTGCTGCAGATTGACCATCCGGATACCCTGCTCGCGCACCCGGCAGATGACTTCGTGAGCAACTTTGTCGGCCAGGACAGCACACTCAAACGCCTGCTGCTGGTGAAAGCAGAAGATGCCGCGGACAACGCGCCGTCGGTGAGCCCGGAAACCCCGGTGGCCGATGCGCTGGAGTTGATGGACGAGCATGACCGTCGTTACGTCGTGGTGACTTGTGCCGAGAACAAGGCGCTGGGTTATGTGCGTCGCCGCGACCTGCACCGCCAGACCGGCACCTGCGCGCAGTTCCTGCGTGAGTTCAACGCCACGGCGGCGTATGACGAGCATTTGCGCATCCTGTTGTCGCGCATGTATGAGTTCAATCGTTCGTGGTTGCCGGTGATGGACGCGGAACGGGTGTTCCTGGGCGAGGTCACGCAGGAGTCGATTGCCGAGTATCTGAGTTCCGGCAAATCCCGCGGTGGCAAGACCAGCATCATCTCCCCCGCCGAGACAGCGCTGGCCTGATAGAGCGCTGATGTGCCGTGCCCTGCCAGAGGGGCACGGCACAATTGAATGGATCAGGAAGAGACGGCCTGGTCACCGGCAATGAACTCGAACCGCACATCAGCCGATGGCGTCTGGGGCAGCGTGATCCTGATTGCCGGAATCCAGATACCTGTCTGGTTCTTGAAATCCTGCTGGTCATACTGCGCACCGGCCTTGCCGGCGTCACCGATGTAGAACACAGCCTCGATTGGCAACGTCGTGCCCAGATTCTGCCCCCACTTGGCCAGCCGGAACTCGTTCTGCGTATTGAAGGCGAACGTGCCGCCCATCCCCTGGGCCTTGATTGCCTCATTGAAAGCGGTGGTGGCTGCCTGATTCAAATCGTCGCTCACATCAAAGCCGCACAGATGCCCGTATTTGTTCGTTTGCTGATTGTAATGCGCGATGTATTGCGCGGCCGTATTGATCCCTTGTGACTGGCAGGGTCGACTGGAAACTATTCCCGGACTTTGACCGCAGCCCTGATCTGCGCGCGGGGTCGTTGCACCGTCCACCGGAAAGAAACAAAGTATCTCCGGTTCTATTTTACCCACGGGTTTGAAAAAGTACGGATACAAGATAAATCCGTTGTGATAACCGAAGACCAACTTGCTGAACTTCGCATCCGCCCGCAAATAGGAAAAAGACACGCCGGTAGACGTTGGATTAGGGTTCCAGAAATGAAACTGTGTGGAGTGTTGAGTGGCTCTCAACATGACCCCGGAACACAGGAATGCCGGGGCTGAAGGGTTATTTCGGCACATGTTCAGCTTGTTGTGGTAGGCCTCCGTGAGATAGGCGGCAATCTGTGGCCCGGTGCCGGCGCCCATCACCCCAGTCGATGCGGTCCCGAGCACTTCCTCTCGCGATACGGGAGCAGACGGCTGAACCACTTCGTGAGTGGCACAACCTGACAGAGTCAATACAACTAGCCACAGTAATATTCTGTTCATCCTTGTTACCCCAGCATCCGCTTGAATTGATAGACAGGCGCACTCCCCCCATCATGCAAACGGGTCGACGGAGCCATTTCCAATAACAAAAAATACTGTGCTCGCCGATCACCAGACTTTCTTTCAGAACTAATCGGCACCCTCATCCTAGAAAAAAAACCGCGCCTAAACACCTGTCAGAAATACTAGTCCTGACGGTTGTCTCAAGGCTTTTTCGGAATTAAACGTCTGTGACTTATTTCCGTTTTTTCCAGCCATACCAACTACGCAAATCCATGCTCGAGGGAACATCAGCCTGTCATGTCGGTCGGTTACATCAGTACCGGAGGAAGACCGCACGACGGAAGCGTGCAAAAACGCGACATTTTTTGTTGATCTCAGGCCCCTCACGCCCTAAAGTTCGCGCCGAACGTCCATGCTGGAAACGATCCATCCGGCTCAAGTACTGACGACGAGACAGCAAGGCCAAGGGCAGCATCGGCGCCCGTGGCCTTTTTGCTTTCGGCGACATGCCTTGGGAAGTAGGCGAACCAAAGTGGGGATACGGAGGACGTTCATTTGCACCCATTGTTTTTACTTGTTTGCCCATAGGAGCTCCCAGCATGTCGATCCAGGTCGAAGACTATTTCGCGCGCGCTACATTCGACAAAATGAAGGCGTTCGCCGACAAACAGGAAACCCCGTTCGTGGTGATCGACACCGCGATGATCAGCCAGGCCTACGATGACCTGCGCGCCGGTTTCGAATTCGCCAAGGTCTACTACGCGGTCAAGGCCAACCCGGCCGTCGAGATCATCGACCTGCTCAAAGAGAAAGGTTCGAGCTTCGACATCGCCTCGATCTATGAGCTGGACAAAGTGATGGATCGCGGCGTCAGCGCCGACCGTATCAGCTACGGCAACACCATCAAGAAATCCAAGGACATCCGCTACTTCTATGAGAAGGGCGTGCGTCTGTTCTCCACCGACTCCGAAGCCGACCTGCGCAACATCGCCAAGGCTGCACCGGGCTCGAAAGTGTATGTGCGCATCCTCACCGAAGGCTCGACCACCGCTGACTGGCCCCTGTCGCGCAAATTCGGCTGCCAGACCGACATGGCCATGGATCTGCTGATCCTCGCTCGCGATCTGGGCCTGGTGCCTTACGGCATCTCGTTCCATGTGGGTTCGCAGCAGCGCGACATCAGCGTTTGGGACGCGGCGATCGCCAAGGTCAAAGTGATCTTCGAACGCCTGAAAGAAGAAGACGGCATTCACCTGAAGCTGATCAACATGGGCGGTGGCTTCCCGGCCAACTACATCACCCGCACCAACAGCCTGGAAACCTACGCTGAAGAAATCATCCGTTTCCTGAAAGAAGACTTCGGTGATGACCTGCCGGAAATCATTCTGGAGCCGGGCCGTTCGCTGATCGCCAATGCCGGCATCCTGGTCAGCGAAGTGGTATTGGTCGCACGTAAATCGCGCACCGCCGTCGAGCGCTGGGTGTACACCGATGTGGGCAAGTTCTCCGGCCTGATCGAAACCATGGACGAGGCGATCAAGTTCCCGATCTGGACCGAGAAGAAAGGCGAGATGGAAGAAGTGGTCATCGCCGGCCCAACCTGCGACAGCGCCGACATCATGTACGAGAACTACAAGTACGGCTTGCCGCTGAACCTGGCGATTGGTGATCGTCTGTACTGGTTGTCCACCGGTGCGTACACCACCAGCTACAGCGCGGTTGAGTTCAATGGCTTTCCGCCGCTGAAATCGTATTACGTGTAATTGTTGAACCGGTAATGCGAAAAGCCCACGACGTGTCGTGGGCTTTTTTGTATGTCCTGATGCAATCACTGTGGGAGCGTTCTTGCTCGCGAACGCTTAGTATCAGTCTCCATCACCCGCAATGATCCACCGCATTCGCGAGCAAGCCCGCTCCCACAAGGGTTATGCGCTGCGGCTCAGCTCATCCGTACGAAGTTGATACCTGGATGCCAACACCTGAATCCTTGGATCTGTTGCACTTGACAGAGTCTGACTCGCCACCCGCAAAAAATTCAGATTACCGCCAGCCAAAGCTTTCTCAAGCCAAGCCACCGCCTCATCAATCCGCCCTTCCCCCGCCAACACTGCCGCGTAACTGAACTGCCCGCGAAAATCCCCGCCCTTGGCCGCACGTCGATACCACTCGCGCGCCATGACCGGATCCGCCGGACATGCCTGCCCTTCTTCCAGATAACGTCCCAGCAGATTCATCGATTTCGCATGGCCCCGTTCAGCCGCGCGCCGATAAAGCGCCAGCGCCTGCAGATGATCCACCACCACCCCGCGCCCAGTCGCCAGCAAATTGGCGAGGTTGTACATCGCCCAATCCATCCCGGCATCCGCGGCGATCCGATAATGCTGCGCCGCAACGGACGCATCCGCGCGACAACCCCAACCATGCTCAAGACAACGCCCGAGCATATTGCGCGCCATCAAATGACCGCGCCCGGCGGCGATGCCAAACCAGCGCAGCGCCAACGGCTGATCCCTGGCAATGCCCTGCCCCTCCAGAAGGATCTGCCCCAGCAACGCCTGGGCTTCAACTTCGCCCTCACCCGCCGCCAGCAAAATCGCCTGCGCGGCACGGGCCGGACTTTCTTCGAGCATGGCGCTGAGTTGTTCACCGCTGAGGATTTCCTCGCGGCGCAATTGAAAACTCATACCTCGACCCAACGCCGCAGCAGGTTGTGATACGTGCCAGTAAGGCGGATCAGCGACGGGTGATCAGGCATGTCCTGGGTGAGTTGCTGGATCGCGTCGTCCATCTCGAACAGCAACGCGCGCTGGCTGTCTTCACGCACCAGGCTTTGCGTCCAGAAAAACGACGCATAACGCGCACCGCGAGTGACCGCATGGACCTTGTGCAGGCTGGTGCCGGGGTACAGCACCATGTCACCTGCAGGCAGCTTCACCCGCTGGGTGCCGAAGGTGTCCTGGATTTCCAGTTCGCCGCCGTCGTAATCCGCAGGCTCGCTGAAAAAAAGCGTGGCCGACAGATCAGTGCGTACCCGCTCGATGCTGCCCTTCGGTTGGCGCACGGCGTTGTCGATGTGGAAGTCGAAACTGCCGCCGGCCGTGTAACAGTTCACTAACGGCGGGAACACTTTGTGCGGCAGCGCGGCAGACATGAACAGCGGATTTTTCCACAGCCGCTCAAGCATCGCCGCGCCGATTTCCTTGGCCAGCGGATGGCCCTCAGGCAATTGCAGATTGTGTTTGGCCTTGGCCGATTGGTAGCCGGCGGTGATCTTGCCATCGGCCCAATCCGCCTCTTCGAGCGCCTGGCGGATGCGCTGCACTTCTTCTTTCGCGAACAGGCCGGGAATGTGCAGCAGCATGGCAAACGCACCTGATGGTAAAAGGATGCCAATGGTATTGATTCTTATTGGCCGTGTAAAACCCACAGACGAATGAATCAGTAAAAACCGTAAGGTCAAATTGTAAAGAATGTAAATTCAGTGCGAATAACAATATTTCGCAATTGATACACATACCTGTTTACCCTATATTCCGCCGCCTCAAATCCTTGGGGAGGGGAATTCAAATGGCACGTCAACACGCTCAAATACCGGTCAGTTCACCACGTTTGCTCGCCTCTGCAATTGGCGTGGCAATCACCGCAGGCTCCGCGGGCCACATGGTATTCGCCGCCGAAAAGACCGACAGCAAAGCCTCTGGCAATGCCATCGCCCTGGATGCCACCGCCATCACCGGCGAAGTGCAGGACACCACGTCCTACCAGGTCGAGAAAGCCTCCTCGCCCAAGTACACCGCGCCGCTGGTCGACACACCGCGCTCGGTCACCGTGATCCCGCAACAAGTGCTCAAAGACACCGGCGCCCTGAACATGCAGGACGCGCTGCGTACCGTGCCGGGCATCACCTTTGGTGCCGGTGAGGGTGGCAACCCGCAGGGCGATCGTCCGTTCATCCGCGGCTTCGACGCCCAGGGCGACACCTACCTGGACGGCGTGCGCGATACCGGTTCGCAGAGCCGCGAAATCTTCGCCGTCGAAAACATCGAAGTCAGCAAGGGCCCGAACTCGGCCATCGGTGGTCGCGGCGCAGCGGGCGGCAGCATTAACCTGGTGAGCAAGAAAGCCCACCTGGGCGATTCGTTCGACGGTGGTTTTACCTGGGGCTCCGACCAGACCCAGCGCTACACCCTCGACGGCAACTACCAGTTCAGCGACACCGCTGCCGGGCGTCTGAACCTGATGAGCCACGAGAGCAACGTCGCCGGCCGCGACAAGGTCGATTACGACCGTTGGGGCATCGCGCCGTCGCTGGCGTTCGGCCTGGGCACCGACACCCGCGTCAACCTCGATTACTACCATCTGGAAAGCAACGACACACCGGACTCGGGCGTGCCGTACACCATCCCGACCGGTGGCTCGGCAGCACGCACCAAGTCCAATCCGGACAAGCCGTACGCCGGCGGTGACCACAGTAATTTCTACGGTCTGGATCGCGACTTCCGCAAGGGCCGCACCGACACCGCAACCTTCGCCATCGAGCACGATCTGAACGACTCGCTGACGATCAAGAACACCCTGCGCCACGGCACCAGCATGCAGGATTACATCCTGACCCAGCCGGACGACAGCAAGGGCAACGTCAACAACGGCAGCGTCTGGCGTCGTGCGAACACTCGCGTGAGCAACACCGAGACCACCACCAACCAGACGGACCTGTTCGGCAACTTCTACGTCGCCGGTTTCAAGAACAGCTTCTCCACCGGCGTCGAATACACCCGCGAGCAAGGCCAGAAGTCCTCGTACACCGTCAACACCGACACCACGCCGCGCACCACCGCTGTCACCAATAACTGCACGCCGTCGATGATCGGCGCGTCGAGTGGCTACAACTGCACCTCGCTGTCGAACCCGAACCCGAACGATCCGTGGAACGGCGCGATCTCGCGCAACTACGCCGGCACCGACACCAAGGCCAACACTTACGCGCTGTATGTGTTCGACACTCTGGAACTGTCCGAGCAATGGCTGGTGAACATGGGCCTGCGTTACGACCACTTCGACACCGAATACAAAACCTACACCGCGGCCGGCAAAACCACCTCCAAGGGTGATGACACCAGCGAGTTCGTTACCGGTCAATTCGGCGTGGTCTACAAACCAGCGGATAACGGCAGCATCTATGCCTCCTATGCCACCTCCGCCACCCCGCCGGGCAACACCCTCGGCGAAGGCCAGGAAGGCAACCCGCTGGGCGGCACCCCGAACCGCGCCGGCAACTTGCTCAGCAGCGACATGGAGCCGGAAACCACCAAGAACTACGAAATCGGCACCAAGTGGGATCTGCTCAATGATCGCTTGTCGCTGACGGCTGATATCTTCCGCACCGAGAAAGATAACGCTCGCGTGCAAGTCGATACCACGTCGTACGAGAACGCCGGAAAAACCCGCGTACAAGGTATCGAACTGTCGGCCAGCGGCAAGATCACCGACCAGTGGCAAGTGTTCGCCGGTTACGCCTACATGGACAGCGAGCAGGTCGACGGCGGCCCGATGGGCAAGGCCAACGACGGTAACCAACTGCCTAACACGCCGAAAAACAGCGCCAGCCTGTGGACCACTTATCAGGTCACGCCGAAGCTGACGATCGGTGGCGGTGCGTTCTACGTCGATGACGTGTTCGGCAGCGTGGCCAACACCACCCTGGTCGATTCGTACGTGCGTTACGACGCGATGGCGGCCTACAAGCTGACCAAGAACGTCGACCTGCAACTCAACGTGCAGAACCTGACCAATGAAACCTATTACGACAAAGCCTTCGCGACCCACTTCGCCAACCAGGCGGCGGGCCGTACGGCACTGTTGAGCACCAACTTCCACTTCTGATCAATGCTGTAAATGTGGGAGTGAGCTTGCTCGCGAAGGCGATGTGTCAGTGAAATAGATATCGACTGACATGGCGCATTCGGGAGCAAGCCCCCTCCCACAAGGAGTGCGCCGCAAGGTACGGCCCCGTTCACTCAGTTGAACGGGGCTTTTGTGCGTAATAAAGAACGCTTCTCGATAAGCCACGGCATAATGCGCGCCGTGATGACAATTTCCGAACGGACGGCGAGTGACGTGTTAAAGAAAACCCTGTTCCAGTTGCACTGGTTTTTTGGCATCACTGCCGGGCTGGTGCTGGCCTTGATGGGCATTACCGGTGCGGCCTATTCGTTTCAGGACGAAATCCTGCGAGCGCTGAACCCGTCGGTGCTGCAGGTGGAAAAACACGTCGCCGGGGTCCTGCCGCCGGTCGAACTGGTGGAGCGCATCGAGGCCACTTCGGGCAAGAAAGTCTCGATGCTCTGGGTCGAGACCGACAGCGGCAACGCAGCAAAGGTGTTCTTCACCCCGCCCAAAGGCGAACGCCGTGGCGAGATGCGCTACTTCGATCCGTACACCGCCGAGTTCAAGGGTGACGCAACCGGCCAGGACTTCTTCGGCCTGATGCTGCAACTGCACCGTTTCCTCGCCATGGGCGACACCGGGCGCAACATCACCGGCGCCTGCACCTTGATTCTGCTGTTCTTCTGCCTCTCTGGCCTGTACCTGCGCTGGCCGCGCCAGTGGAACAAATGGCGCGTGTGGCTGACCCTGGACTGGAAGAAAAAGGGCCGCGCTTTCAATTGGGATCTGCACTCCGTGGCGGGAACCTGGTGCCTGTTGGTGTATCTGCTGCTGGCGTTGACCGGGTTGTCGTGGTCGTACGAGTGGTACAACAAAGGCCTGACCAAACTGCTTTCCGACGCACCGCAGAACGAGCGCGTGCGCGGTGGTCGCGGGCCTGCGCCGCAAGGCCCGGCACCGACCGCCGACTATGCCGCGATGTGGAGCAGCATCTACAGCGCCGCCGGCCCGGGCCTGTCTGCCTACAACATCCGCATGCCGCCCGTGGCTGGCCAACCGGCGACGGTGTTCTACCTGCTCGACCGCTCGCCCCATGATCGCGCGCTGAACCAGATCACCCTCGACCCGGCCACCGGCATCGTCAAACGCGTTGATCGCTACGCCGACAAGCGTTTCAAGGCGCAGCTGCTGACCAGCCTTTATGCGCTGCACGTGGGCAGCTATTTCGGCCTTGTCGGGCGGATCATCATCACGCTCGCCGCAGTGTGCATGCCGCTGTTCTTCATCACCGGATGGTTGTTGTACCTGGATCGTCGCCGCAAGAAACAACAGATCAACAATGCCCGCAAAGGCCTTGAACAACCGGCCGGCGGTGCGTCTTCGTGGTTGATCGGTTTCGCCAGCCAGAGCGGTTTCGCCGAGCAACTGGCGTGGCAGAGCGCAGGCCAATTGCAAGCCGCCGGGATGCCGGTGAACGTGCAACCGCTGGCAAACGTCAGTGAGCAGGATTTGCGTGAGTCAGCCAACGCATTGTTTGTCGTCAGCACCTTCGGCGACGGCGAGGCGCCAGACAGCGCCCGCGGTTTCGAGCGCAAAGTGCTCAGCCACGCGGCGACACTCGACAGCCTGAACTATGCGGTGCTGGGCCTTGGCGATCGCCAGTACCCGCACTTCTGCGGCTTCGCCCGACGCTTGCAGCAATGGCTGAGCGAGCACGGCGCCAAGACCTTGTTCGCCCCCGTGGAAGTCGACAGCGCTGATCCCTACGCCCTGCGTCACTGGCAAACCCAACTCGGCCAGATCACCGGGCAAGCGCCGGTCGACACCTGGCAAGCGCCGAACTACGACAACTGGACGCTGCTGCGCCGCGAGCGGATGAACCCGGACAGCAGCGGCTCGCCGGTTTTTCTGATCGCTCTGAGCGCACCGAACACCAGCAGTTGGCTGGCGGGTGATTTGGTGGAGGTGCTGCCACGCAACGGCGGTTGGGCCATCGAACACTTCCTCGACGGCCTCGGTATTCGCGGCGAGAACAAGGTGACCCTCAATGGCCTGGAAGAGCCGCTGGAAGTCGCCCTCGCCACCCGTCAGTTGCCGGAGCACCGCGCGCATCTGGTCGGTCTGCATGCGCAGGCGCTGGTCGACGCGATGGTGCCGCTGACGATGCGCGAATACTCGATTGCATCGATTCCCGCCGATGGCGTGCTGGAGCTGATTGTGCGTCAGGAACAACACGGCAATGGCAGCCTCGGCATCGGTTCCGGCTGGCTGACCGAACACGCGCCGTTGGGTGGCAGCATCAGTCTGCGAGTGCGCCGCAACAGCGGTTTCCACTTGCCGAACGAGCCAGTGCCCATGATTCTGCTGGGCAACGGCACGGGCCTTGCCGGGCTACGCAGTTTGCTCAAGGCACGCATCGCCGACGGTCAGCAGCGCCAGTGGTTGCTGTTTGGCGAGCGTAATCGTGAACACGATTTCCTCTGTCGAGCGGAGCTGGAGGAGTGGTTGATCAACGGCGATCTGGAGCGGCTGGACCTAGCGTTTTCGCGGGATCAGGTTGAGAAGGTTTATGTGCAGGATCGCTTGCGTGAATCGGCTGATGACCTGAAAAAATGGCTGGCCGACGGTGCTGTCATCTATATCTGTGGCAGCTTGCAGGGAATGGCATCAGGCGTGGACCAGGCACTCAACGACATCCTCGGCGCCGCCGAAGTCGAACGTCTGATCGAACAGGGACGTTATCGCAGGGACGTTTACTGACCCCACACATTCCCCACTGTGGGAGCGAGCCTGCTCGCGAAGGCGATTTAACACTCAACATTGATGTTGGCTGTAACTCCGCTTTCGCGAGCAGGCTCGCTCCTACAGGGGATGCGCTGATCAAACCGGCTGCAATTTTTTCTCAAACACCGCCACCCCATCCAGATCCCGCAACACCACACTCATCTCCCCACTCTGCCCTTCAATATTGACCTCGCCAAAAAACTGAAACCCGGCAAACGGCGAAGTGTTCTGTGCCGGCGGGGCTTTCTCGAACACCACTTCTGGGCCAAAGGTCTTGTCCAACGGATTAGGCCCGAAACTCCCGGCATTCAACGGCCCGGCGACAAACTCCCAGAACGGTTCGAAATCCTGAAACGCCGCACGATCCGGGTGATAGTGATGCGCCGCGCAGTAATGCACGTCTGCCGTCAGAAAGACAAAATTGCGCACCTGCTGCGCCCGCAGAAATCCGAGCAATTCAGCAATTTCCAGTTCACGCCCCTGCGCCGGCCCCGGGTCGCCGTTGGCCACTGCTTCCCACCGTGCCACGCCAGGACTCACCTCGCCATCAGGCACACCAAGGCCAATCGGCATGTCGGCGGCGATCACCTTCCATTGCGCTTGCGAGCCCTTGAGCCCCTGCTTGAGCCAGTTCAGTTGCTCACGCCCAAGAAACGGTTTCGCCGCCCCGAGGTTGTCATCGTTGGCATCGCGATAGCTGCGCATGTCGAGGACAAACACATCAAGCATCGGCCCATAACTGAGCTTGCGATAAATCCGCCCGCCACCGTCAGCGGTCTGCAAGCGCAACGGCGCGTATTCGAGCCAGGCCTGACGTGCTCGGCCCACCAGCGTGTGGATATCTTTTTCCTGATAGCGCTCATCCAGTTGCTTGCCCGGCGACCAGTTGTTAACCACTTCATGGTCATCCCACTGCCAGATCTGCGGCACCTCGGCATTGAAGCGGCGGATGTTTTCGTCCATCAGGTTGTAGCGGTAGTTGCCGCGATAATCGTCGAGGGTCTGCGCGACTTTGCTCTTGGCTTCGGTGGTGATGTTGCGCCATATCCGACCGTTTTCAGTGGTCAGCTGCGCCGGCACCGGGCCGTCAGCGTAGATGGTGTCGCCGCTGTGGATAAAGAAGTCCGGCAGGCGCAGACGCATGGCTTCGTAGATACGCATGCCACCAATGTCCGGGTTGATGCCAAAACCCTGGCCGACGGTGTCGCCGCTCCAGACGAATCGAATATCACGCTTGGCCGTCGGCATGCTGCGCAAATGGCCGAACCACGGTTCGCTGGCGACGCCGGTCTGCGCGTCTTCAAAGTAAACACGATAGAAAATCGCCTGATCGGCGGGCAACCCGGTCAGCTCGACGCGAGCGGTGAAATCCGTGCGGGCGTCGGCCAGTGGCGAGACAGATCGGCGGGGGTTGCCGAACAGGCTCCGCGTGTCCCACTCAACCACCATCCGCGCCGGACGGTCGCTGCGGCTCCAGATCATCGCCCGGTCGCCTTGCAGGTCGCCGGACTGCACGCCGTCGGTGAGTTGCGGACGATCCTTGACCGACGCGATCACCGCCGGCGCCAGCCCCGGCATCAACAGCCCGGCACCCACGGCTTGCATGACACGACGGCGACCGAGGTTGAAATCGCTCATGGTGTTCTCCCTGGAAAAAGGAAAACTAAAGCACGGGTTTATGAACCCGGCATGACATCAGCCCCACCACAAACCCCAATGTGGGAGCGGGCTTGCTCGCGAAGACGTCGTAACAGCCAACATCGAATGGACTGACACACCGCTTTCGCGAGCAAGCCCGCTACCACTGGGAATGTGCGTCAGGCCTTCACTGCCGTGTCGTCTCAAGATCATCAACGCTGCAGTCAGCCAAGGCAGCAGCACCACCACAAACCCCAATGTGGTAGCGGGCTTGCTCACGAAGGCGTCGTGCCAGCCAACATCGAATGGACTGACACACCGCTTTCGCGAGCAAGCCCGCTCCCACAGGGAATGTGCATCAGGCCTTCGCCGGTGCCATTGTGAGGTCGACGGACTCGGGCCGTTTGACCGTCGCGTAGACCACCGCCGTCAGCAAACTACCGGCGACAATCGCCAGCAGATAAAGCAGCGCATGATTGATCGCATTCGGAATCGCCAGTACGAACAAGCCACCGTGCGGCGCCATCAGTTTGCAGCCGAAGTACATCGACAGCGCGCCGGTCAACGCACCGCCCGCGATGCTCGCCGGGATCACCCGTAGCGGGTCTTTCGCGGCAAACGGAATCGCCCCTTCGGAGATAAAGCACAGCCCCAGCACGAAGGCAGCCTTACCCGCTTCGCGCTCGGTCTGGGCGAACTTGCGTCGGGCGATGAACGTGGCGATGCCCAGACCAATCGGTGGCACCATCCCTGCCGCCATGGTCGCGGCCATCGGCGCGTAACTCTGCGAGGCCAGCAGCCCCACCGAAAAGGCATACGCCGCTTTGTTGATCGGCCCTCCGAGGTCAACGCACATCATGCCGCCGAGCAACACACCCAGCAGGATCGCATTGGTGGTGCCCATGCTGTCGAGGAAATGCGTCAGCGCCGCGAGCATTTGCGCTACAGGTTTGCCGACCACGTAGATCATCACCAATCCGGTGAACAGGCTGGCGAACAACGGGATGATCAGAATCGGTTTCAACGCTTCAAGACTTTGCGGAAGCGCGACATAACGACTGATCGCCTTGGCCGCGTAACCAGCAATGAAACCGGCGACGATCCCGCCGATAAACCCGGCGCCCAGGGTGCTGGCGAGCAAGCCGCCAATCATCCCCGGCGCGAGGCCCGGACGGTCGGCAATCGAGTAGGCGATGTAACCGGCCAGCAGCGGCACCATCAACTTGAACGCGGTCTCACCGCCGATCTGCATCAGTGCCGCCGCCAGCGTGCCTTCTTCCTTGAACGCGGTGATGCCAAAGACGAACGACAGGGCAATCATCAGACCACCCGCCACCACCATCGGCAGCATGTACGACACGCCGGTCAGCAGGTGTTTGTAGACGCCGGTTTTCTCCGACTTGACCGGGGCCTTGCCATCGCTGGCAGCGCTTTCCTGCTGGCCTTCGGCGAGGGCTTTTTTCAGCGTCGCTTCGGACTGTTTCAACGCAATGCCGGTGCCACAGCGGTAGATTTTCTTGCCGGCAAAACGCTCGGTGGCGACGTCGATATCCGCCGCCAGCAACACCACATCCGCCTCGGCAATCGCTGTCGCACTCAGGGGCGTTTTCGCACCCACCGAACCTTGGGTTTCGACTTGCAGTTCATAGCCCAGACGCTTGGCCGTTTGCTGCAACGCTTCGGCCGCCATAAAGGTGTGGGCGACACCGGTCGGGCATGCGGTGATGGCGACGATGCGCGGTGCACGTTGCGCAACCGCAGCAGGGGCGGCTTCGGTTGCGACATAAACTTCGGCTTCTTCGGCACCGCGACGCAGTACCTCCTCGACGTCCTGCAGGGCCTGCGCCGGGGCAATCTGAAAGAGCCGTTTGCCGACGAAACGCGTCATGTCGACGTTGCCGGTGGACACCAGTAACACCCACTCCGCCGCCTCGATGGTCGCCGCCGACAACTCGCGTTCCGGATGCGCCGCATCGACCACTTCAACGCTGGTGCTCCAGCCCTGACGCTGCGCTGCGGCATCAAGCAAACGGGCGCACAGCACACTGGTGACCATGCCGTTCGGGCATGCCGTAACAATGGCTAACTTCATGACAAACCCTCTTATTGTTCTGTCAGGGGGCGAATGCGCACGCCCTGTTCGAGCTGCGCCAGTTGCGTGGCGTCGTTGATGCCAAAACCGATCTGCGTCACCGCCATCGCCGCAATCGCCGTGGCCGTGCGCAAGGTCTGCTCAGGCGTGTCGGCGCTGAGCAAACCGTGGAGCATGCCGGCCAGCAGCGAATCGCCGGCACCGACGGTGCTGGCCACGCTGACCTTGGGCGGCGTGGCGTGCAGCGCCGAGCCGACACTGAACCAGTTCACACCGTCGGCACCGTGGGAGATCACGACGTGCTCGATACCTTGAGCGTGCAGTCGACTCGCCGCTTGAGCCTCGGCGGCGTGGGAAACCACCTCGCAACCCAACGCATCGGCCAGTTCGTCCGTGTTCGGTTTGATCAGCCAAGGGCTGGCCTTCAACGCTTGGCGCAACGCTTCGCCGCTGGAGTCGAGGGCGACTTTCAGGCCAAGCGAGTTAAGCCGCTCGATCAATTCGCGCAGCCACTGCGCAGTTACGCCACGCGGCAGGCTGCCGGCGACCACGACCGCGTCATGCCCCGGCGCAATCTGCACCAGACGCTCAAGCAACGCCTGCTGCGCGGCTGCATCGACCAACGGCCCAGGGCCGTTGATGTCGGTGATACGGCCATCGCTTTCAGCGACTTTGATATTGCTGCGCGTCTCCCCCGGTACACGGATAAACGCGTCGACAAATCCACGCTTGGCGAACAGGGTTTCGAACGCTTGCAGATTGTCTTCGCCGAGAAAGCCACTGACCGTCAATTGATGGCCCAGGTCAGCCAGCACCTGCGCGACGTTCACGCCTTTGCCGGCGGCGTGGGTGTGCATCTCGTCGCTGCGATTGACCTGACCGGCGTCCAGCCGTGGCAACTCGACGGTAAGGTCGAGCGCCGGGTTGAGGGTCAGGGTAAGAATCTTGGCCATTACAGGGCCTCCACTAATGCACGCACTTCATTGGCGCTGCCCACGGTGAGGGCTTGTTGAGCAAGGGTTTGCGCCTGGGTCAGGCTGAGTTCGCGCACGCGCGCCTTGACCTCGGCAATGCTGCGTCCGGACACACTCAACTCATCGACGCCAAGGCCGACCAGCACCGGCACGGCCAGCGGGTCCGCCGCCAGCTCACCGCACACGCCCACCCATTTGCCGTGGGCATGGGCCGCGCGCACGGTGATGTCGATCAGTTGCAGCACGGCAGGGTGCAAGCCGTCAGCCTGGGCCGACAGGGTCGGATGACCACGGTCGATGGCCAGGGTGTATTGGGTCAGGTCGTTGGTGCCGACGCTGAAGAAGTCGACTTCCTTGGCCAGCACCGGCGCGAGCAATGCGGCGGACGGTACTTCGATCATGATCCCCAGTTGCAAATCGGCCACCGGGATTTCCAGGCGCAGACGCTCGGTCATGTCGCGGGCCTGACGCCATTCTTCAACGCTGCCGACCATCGGGAACATGATCCGCAACGGACGGTTATCCGCCGACCGCAGCAAGGCGCGCAGTTGCGCTTCCATGATCTGCGGACGCTGCAAGGTCAGGCGAATGCCGCGCACGCCGAGGAACGGGTTTTCTTCCTTGGCGATCGGCCAATACGGCAGCGGTTTGTCGCCACCGACGTCCAGCGTACGCACCACCAGCGGCCGCCCGGCGAGACCATCGAGCACACGGCGGTATTCAGCTTCTTGCGTGGCCTCGTCCGGCGCTTGCGGGTGGGCCATGAAAATCAGTTCGGTGCGCAGCAGACCGATGCCTTCGGCGCCCTGCTCCACCGCGCTGATCACGCCGGCGCTTTCGCCGATGTTGGCGAACACTTCGACGGCGTGGCCGTCGGTGGTGTGTGCCGGTTGATGACGTTGTTCGGCGGCCACCTTGAGTCGCTGCTCGCGAGTGTTGCGTTCTTCGGTGGCGCGTTGCAGGGTCGCGGCATCCGCATCGACATGCAGGCGACCGCGCAGACCGTCGAGCAGCAATGGCGTGCCCGGCGCCAGCAGCAACACTGCTGCACCTGCACCGACCAGCGCCGGAATGCCCAACGCACGAGCGACGATGGCGCTGTGCGCGGTGGCTCCGCCGCGAGCGGTAAGAATCCCCGCCACGCGTGCCGGGTCCAGCCGTGCGACGTCGGACGGGCCGACCTCGTCCATCACCAGAATGTACGGTTGCTCGGGCTCGCTCGCGGTCTGCACGCCACACATTTGCGCCAATACCCGACGGCCGATATCACGCAGATCCGCCGCACGCTCGGCGAGCAAGGCGTCCTGTAGCGACTCCTGCTGTTTGGCCGCGGCTTCGATCACTGCCATCCACGCCGCTTCAGCGCTTTCGCCCTGTTTGAGGCGCGTGTCGACTTCGTCGGTCAGTTCCGGGTCGTCGAGCATCTCCTGATGGGTGATGAAAATCTCGCGAATGGCTTTGGCTTTACTGCGTTCGATCAAGCCTTGAATGTCGCTGCGCACATCGCTGAGCGCTTGCTTGAGACGTTCACGCTCAACGGCGGCGGACTCGCCGCGCAGCGGGTAATCGATGGTTTGCTGCACTTGAATGTGCGCAGGGCCAATCGCGATGCCCGGTGCTGCCGGGATCGCTTGCAGCAGGCTGCCGGACGCAGGGGCGACGACGACTTCGGCGATATCGGCAATCACTTCGCGCTGCTGGCTCACAGCCGGCAACGGCTCAACTTCTTCACCGAGGCCTTCTTCGATGGCGGACAACAAGGCCGGCAAGGCATCGGCGGCGATGCTCGGTTCAGCGATCAGCTCCAGCACCTGACCGCGACGGGCGCCCAGGCTCAGCAGTTTGCTCAGGCTCTTAACCGACACGGCGCTGTCCTGACCGTCGACGATGCGCACACGAATCTCGCCGTCAAAGCTTTTGGCCAGTTGCGCGAGGATCTTCGCCGGACGCGCATGCAAACCGTGGGCATTGGCCAACGCAATACGTGCGCTCGGCCAGTCGGCCGGCAATTCACCGCCAAGCACTTCGAGGACTTTACGGCTGCTGGTGGCACGACCCAGTTCGTGACCGCGACCTTCGATCAGCAACGCACACAAGCGCTCAAGCAAGGCCTGATGCGCTTCGCCCAGGCTGGCCAGGCAGAACAGACCGCTGAGCGGTTGGCCGAGGTAGCGCATCGGTTTGTCCGGGGTGACAAAAGCCAGGCCCGGGCGTTTCACTGTTTGTTCGCTGTGCAGCCACCACAGGCCATCGCCCAGCGGCAGCGCTTCGACTTGCTGCAACACGCCGGCAAAGCCGTTGCTCACGCAATCGGCCTGACGCAACAGACGCGCGCCACGCCAGACCAGTTCTTCGAAATCGTCGGCGGAGACACCGAGGCCGATCATCTGCGCGTCCAGCGCCAACTCCTGCGGCGCGCCTTGCAGCAGTTTCAGCAGCGCTTCGGGGGAGCTGGCGCGACGCAGGGCCTGGCCCAGATCCGTCTCGCCGAGGGCGCGGGTCAGCAGTTGCAACAGGCGCAGGTGTTCATCGGATTTGGCGGCGATACCGATGGCCAGATAAACGATCTGACCATCGCCCCAATCCACGCCCTCGGGAAACTGCATCAAGCGCACGCCAGTGGCGAACACTTGGTCGCGGGTCTCGGGAGTGCCGTGCGGGATGGCAATACCTTGACCGAGAAAGGTCGAGCCCTGGGCTTCGCGAGCCTGCAATCCGGCCAGGTATCCGTCGGCGACCAATCCATCGGCGACCAGGTGATTGGCCAGCAATTGCAAGGCAGCGGGTTTATCCACAGCCGATTGGCCCATGGATATCTGCTCTATAGTGAGCTCGAGCATGCGATCTCCTTTTTGGCACATGAAGGTGCCAGGTATTGTTTTGAATGGTTGCAGCTTAGGCGCTTGTCAGCTTCCTTTTCAGGGGCATTTTTGGCGGTTTCACGGCAGAACCGACCAAAAGCGTCTAAAACGTAGAAAATACGCTTGCTGAAACGTTTAATCTAGATTGATCGGCACGTTACTCGATAATGTCTCATCCTTGAAGTCCAACTTGTCGGATGCGCGCAGGCAATAGTCGTCTGCCCTAATCGGGTAGGATTGGCGAAAATCTCGCGGCAAACTCGAAAAAACAAGGAAATACCGGGTTGAAACTCAGTGATATCGCGCGGTTGGCCGGCGTGTCCGTGACCACCGCCAGCTACGTCATCAACGGCAAGGCCGAACAGCAACGCATCAGCACCGCCACCGTCGAGCGTGTGCGTGCGGTGGTCGAGCAGCACGGCTTCACGCCCAACCCTCAGGCGGCCGGGCTGCGCAGTCGGCATACGCGCACCTTGGGGTTTATCCTGCCGGATCTGGAAAACCCCAGTTATGCGCGAATCGCCAAACTGCTGGAACAAGGTGCGCGGGCGCGCGGCTATCAGTTGCTGATCGCCAGTTCCGACGATGCGCCGGACAGCGAGCGCCAATTGCTGCAACTGTTCAAGGCGCGCCGCTGCGATGCGTTGATCGTCGCCAGTTGCCTGCCGGCCGGTGACGACAGTTATCGTCAGTTGCAGGCCAAGGGGCTGCCGATCATCGCCATCGACCGGGTCATGGAACCGGAGCATTTCTGCTCGGTGATCAGCGACGACCGCGAGGCCAGCCTGCACCTGACCCAGAGCCTGCTCGATCCGCAGCCCAAGCAGATCGTGTTGCTCGGCGCCCGTGCGGAGCTGAGCATCAGCCAGGAGCGTGCCGCTGGTTTCAAACAGGCCCTCGTCGACTTCAAAGGCGAAGTGCTGGTCGAGCACGCCGAATCGTTCAGTCGCGAATGCGGCAAGCAGTTGATGGAAGACCTCCTGCAACGCCTGGGGCATTTGCCTGATGCGCTGGTAACCACGTCCTACGTGCTGTTGCAGGGGGTGTTCGATGCGCTGCATGACTTCCCGCTCAAGTCGCGACCGCTGCGCCTCGGCACGTTCGGCGACACGCAGTTGCTGGACTTCCTGCCGCTGCCGGTCAACGCCATGGCCCAACAGCACCAGTTGATTGCCGACAAGGCACTGGAACTGGCGCTGGCGGCCGTCGAGCAGTCGGAGTACAAGCCTGGCGTGCAGGCCATTGCGCGGACCTTCAAGCAGCGTATTCACCAGGGCTGAACCGTGGAGTTGATCGACAGCCACACCCACCTGGATTTTCCCGATTTCGACGCCGATCGCTCGGCGTTGCTGGCCGAAAGCCGTGCCCTCGGGGTGCGGCGGATGGTGGTGCTGGGCGTCCATGAGGGCAACTGGCAACGGGTGTGGGATCTGGTGCAAAGCGATGCTGATCTGTACGCGGCGTTCGGTTTGCACCCGGTGTATCTGGATCAGCATCGCCCCGAAGATTTACAGACACTCGGCGACTGGCTGACGCGGTTGCGCAGCCATCGACAGTTATGTGCAGTGGGCGAGATCGGTCTGGATTACTTCATCGAAACCCTTGACCGCGAACGCCAACAGGCGCTGTTCGAGGCGCAGTTGCAACTGGCGGCGGACTTTGAATTACCGGCGCTGATCCATGTACGCCGCAGCCACGCGGCGGTGATTGCCACGCTCAAGCGTTTTCGATTGAAACGTGCAGGGATCATCCACGCGTTTGCCGGCAGCCGTGAAGAGGCGCGCGAGTACATCAAACTCGGTTTCAAACTCGGTTTAGGCGGCGCGCCGACCTGGCCGCAGGCGTTGCGCATGCATCGGGTGCTGGCGGATCTGCCGCTGGATTCGATCGTGCTGGAAACCGACTCACCGGACATGCCGCCCGCCATGTTTCCCGGCCAGCGCAACAGCCCGGCGCACTTGCCGGCGATCTGCGAGGCGCTGGCCGCACTGATGAACATCAGTGCGCCACAACTGGCCAATGCCAGCACGGCCAACAGCTGCGAAGTGTTTGGCTGGTAATCAGTCGCCGTGAGCCTTGGCGGCTTCTAGCACCAGCGTCAGATGCTGGCGCTGACGCGCGTATCGAACGGCAACGAAGTACAGAAAAATAGTTATCAGCGACGCATTCAACTGCTCGGTGACGCTTAGCAGCCCTATCCACTCCATCACCAACGCCAACAGCAACGCAATGCACACCGTCATTGACACGCTGAAGCGCAACAACGCCAGCGAATCGAGAGACTTGAAGCGTTTGATCTGTTGCGGGCAGCGCAGCTCCAGGCTTTTCTGGCAATGCTGGCAGGTGAACGGTTCATTGATTGCGATGGCATTGAGTTGCCAGGGCTTGAGCACCAGGGTGATCTGGCAGTGGGCGCAGCGGCCCTGGATGCCCAGAGTTGCAACAGTCATTAGCGGCCTTCTCCACGCAGCCTTGTGAAGAGTGATCTTGGTTGATCGAAGGCGAAATGCCAGAGCATGGAGAAAAACAAGAAATGTCTTACATAGGCTGGCAAACAAGGACTACAAGCCATTCAGACAAAAAACCGAACCTGTGGGAGCGGACAGCCCACGCCCACAGGAAACAAGGTGTTTCATGAATCAGACGCGAAACGCGCTGATCAGTTGCTTGAGTTCCACGACTTGAGCCGACAACGCCCGACTGGCGTTCTCGGTCTGGTGCGCGCCTTGCGCGGTACGCTCACCGGCGCGGTTGATCTCGACGATGTTCTGGTCGATGTCATGGGCCACCGCCGTCTGCTGCTCCACTGCCGCCGCAATCTGCTGGTTCTGATCGACGATCATGCCTACAGCGCCGAGTATATTTTCCAGCGCCTGCTGGACCTTTTCCGACTGCCCGACCGTGCCGTTGGCCATCTGATGACTGACACCCATGGCTTTGACGGCTGCACCGACGCCGCCGTGAAGCTTGCCGATCATCTGCTCGATTTCTTCAGTCGATTGCTGCGTGCGCTTGGCCAGCGTGCGAACTTCGTCCGCCACCACCGCAAAACCTCGCCCCTGTTCCCCGGCCCGGGCCGCTTCGATTGCGGCGTTGAGCGCCAACAGGTTGGTCTGTTCTGCAATGCTTTTGATCACTTCCAGCACGCGACTGATCGATTGGCTGTCGCTGGCCAATTGGTTGATCACCTGCACCGACTGGTCGATTTCGCTGGCCAGTGCAGCAATGCTGCCCTGCTGCGACTCAACCAGGCCGCGCCCACTGACCGTCTCTTCATTCACGCTGTGGGCGCTGCTCACCGCTGCTGCTGCACTGCGCGCCACCTCCAGCGAGGTGGCCGACATCTGGTTCATCGCGGTCGCCACTTGCTCGATCTGCGAGCGTTGCCCGGCGACAGCTTGATTGCTTTGTGCAGAGACATCCTCCACTTGCCCGGCCTGACGCTCGACTTCGCCAACGGTTTGGCCGACGCGCTCGATCAAGTCATGAATCTTCTTCACCGTGCCGTTGAACACCTCGCCCAATTCGCCCAGTTCATCGCGGCTATTGGCCTTGAAATTAACCGTCATGTCGCCTGCCGCCACCTTGTCCATCATCGCGCCAAGGCGCTTGAGCGTGGTGCGGGTCGAAGCGTAGAAGCCGCCGTAGAGATAGAAGATCAGCACGAACACCACCGACAACGCCACAGCCTGCAAGACCATGTGCGTGCGGTTTTGCACGAGGCGCTGCTGCAATTGGGTGTCGAGGAATTTCAACGTCGCTTCGTTGAGCTGGTAGGTTTTGTCCATCAGAACGGTGACCTGGTCGTAAAACGCCTGCCACGGGGCATCCAGGGTGTCGGCCATCACCACTTGCTCTTCGAACAACTCGCTGGCCTCTTTGAGCGACGCCTTGCTGCTGTCGGCCTGAGCGCTGAGGGTTTCACGCGCCACGTTGCTGGAGCCGAGGGCATCCTTCAATTTCAAACCGTACTCGGCCTGGAGCTTTTCGATCTGCACCAGCAACTCGTCAAAACGGGTGCTCGACGAACTGTTGAGAAAACCCTGGCCCAGCGAATACGAGCCCATGGCCCGACCGTCGCCAAGGGTCTGCGTGACGGTCGGAGTGATCAGGGTCACCAGTTCGCTGAGCTGACGGATATCGCCTTGGTTGTCGCGGCTCAACCCGGCCTGACTGCTGATGATCTGGCTGAAAATCTGCGCACTGGCCAAGAGCTTTCCGATCAGGGCGCTTTTGCTTTGCAGCGAGCGTTCCGCTTGCTGGGCTTTGAATGCAGCAAGCATTTCATCGCGCTTGCCGTCGAATACTTTGATCTGCTCAGGATCGTCGCTCATCGCCGTCAACCCTTGCAGGCGAGCCAATACCGTCTGTTCGAGGGCGGTGATCTGCGACTCGACGTTACTCGTCTTACCGGACTGGCCGAGGGTGACGTTGATTTGCACCAGATTGTTGAGGGTCTCCAGATCCCGGCGCAAGGCCAGGCTGCTGCCCAGCAGGTCGAGGCTCTGCAATTCGACTCGGGTGCCCTGAAACTCACGATAGGAATCGCGTACCAGATAGAAATTGGTCACCAGCATCGGCACCAGAAACAGCACGCTGATCAGGCTGAACTTCATACCGAAGCTCAGACGGTTCATCAGCGAGACGGCGGGATAGAGCAAGCTCTTCACTGGAAGTCTCCCTTGGTTTTTCTTGTTTTTATTGGCAGGCGCGGGGCGAAAGCAGATAGCCACTATCGAGCGCCATCTCTGTATAGCTCAAAACGAAGGGAGTTTTTGTAACTTAAGGTTAACGGCGGGGTGTACCGAGGGAAATGACTCCCTCGGCACCCTCAGTCAGTGAATCAGAACTGTCCACAAGGCAAACCCGGCAAACCACAGCACCGCCGCACGCAGCAGCAGTTCCCACAGGCAATCAAGGGTGTTGATGCCTTCAGGGCCCACCGCAGGTGGCGGGATCTCCCCCGCCGCCAATCCGACCTTGTTGATCAGTTGCGCAGCACTGATGTTCCAGTTCAACAGTTCATGCAGCATCACCCGACTGACCGCAACGAAGTTGCCCACCAAGGCAAAACTCGCCGCCAACAATCGCACCGGTACCCAGTCGAAGGCATGGCGCAGTTGCGCGGCGCGTTCAACCAATGCCGGGGTCTGGCCATGTTCTTCGGCCAGCGCCAACAAGCGATAGGCCAGTGCAGCCACCGGGCCGAGCACGAAATACCAGAAGATCACCGCAAAGAAGCTCTGATAGGCCTGCCACAACAAATGGCCCTGGACCTGATCGAGCAATTGCTCACCACTGTCGGCGCAGATATCCAGATCACGCTTGGCCACATGGGCCGCCGCTTGCAGATCCTCACGGCGCCAGGCATCGCGAAACGGCCCGAGACCGCCCAGCAAGTCGCCGCGCCCCAGACTGTAAATCACCACCAGCAAATGCACCGGCAAGGCCAGCAGGCCATAAGCTACTGGCCCCAACACCACCAGCAACAAGCCGAGCAAGGCCACCGGCAGCAACACCAGAATCGTCAGCACCAGCCACGGCCGTTTGGCCAATCGCGCGCTGCTTTCGAGTTTGTTCAGTTCGCGGATCCATCCGCCATCGCGTTGAACCCGATGGCGCAGGGCCGAGAACTTCTCGACCCAGACTGCCAGCAGTAACACCAGAAAACTCATTGTCCTTCCTCTTGTGCCAGGGCTGCGCGGTAACGCGCCCAGTCGAATGCCGGGCCAGGATCGGTCTTGCGCCCGGGTGCAATGTCGCTGTGTCCGCAGATGCGTGCGCCGGTGATCGCCGGAAATGCTGTTTGCAACTGCCGCGTCAGCCTTGTCAGTGCCTGATATTGCGCATCGGTGAACGGCAGATCATCGGTGCCTTCGAGTTCGATGCCCACGGAAAAATCGTTACAGGTTTCGCGTCCGTCAAAAATCGACACGCCCGCATGCCACGCCCGCTCAAGACAGGAGACAAACTGGGTGACCTTGCCGTCACGTTCGATCAGAAAATGCGCCGAGACTCGTAGGTCGGCAATGCCTGCAAAGTAAGGATGTTCGGTGACATTCAGACGGTTCTGGAAAAATTCCTGCACCTTGCCGGTAGCGAATTGCGCAGGCGGCAGACTGATGTTGTGGATCACCAACAGGGAAATTTCGCCCGCAGGGCGTTCATTGAAGTTGGGCGATGGGCAAACCTGCACCCCGTGACACCACCCGCTAGCGGGATCCAACTGCATACCGATTCCTTCAACGCCGACTGTGTTGGCGCCCAGTATGCCGTGATCGGCCCCCGGCGCGCGATCACTTGGCGCGATTGAGTCGCCTCAGATTGCCCAGCACCGACTCCAGCGCCCGGTCGAACAACAAGGTGTCGTCCAATGCGCGTACCGCACCACGACGGAACTCAAGGGCCAGGCCGATACGGCTGCGCTCCAGCACTTTCATCCCGGTGCGGTCGACAAACACATACTTGCCGGTGGCTTCGATGATCGCCGCGAGTTTGCAGCGCAGGGTATGTTCCTCATCTTCCTCGAACGCCACCCAACTGCCCAGACGCAGTTGAGCGACCTGACGCAGCCCGGCGTCATCGCAAGGCAAACGAACCAGCGCCATGCCGTCCTCATCAGCGGTTTGCAAGACGATCTGTTGCGACACCTTGATCATCGCCGTGGCCTCATCCGCCTCTGCGGAACGCTCCAGCACGCGAACATGCAAGGCTTCGAGCTCACTGAAAAATTCGCTGGTGGCAAACGGGTCGAACGCCGAACCGTTCAGGCCATCACGCAATGACTTGAGCAACCCCGGTACCAGCGCCAGCAGACGCAGGCTCGATTGCTCGTCTTCATGCCGTTGCACGCTCCAGATCAGTTGCGTCATGGTTTGCACATCGGCCTGCCATTCGGCGGACTGATCGCCATGCTTGAGGCAGGTCAGCAGCAGCACTTTGCTCCAGGCGTTGTGCACGAACGTCACCACCGACGGTGGCAGGACTTTACCCAACAGTGCCTGATTCAGCGCCTGCTCGACCCGGCGCCGCGCCAGATCGGTTTTCGCCCGGCCCTCTTCGGCATCACGCAATCGCTGCTCAAGCAACTCGCTGCGACGACGTTCATCGCCAGTGAAAGCCAGGAAGTCGGCCAGCAACTCGGAAAAAATCGCCGGATCATCGACAAAATCCGTCAGCAAGCGCTGCACCACTTGTTCGATACGCTGATACAAACTGTCGCGCGCATCACCGTCACAATTGCCCCAGCCCATCGCCGCGTCGGCGATTTCGTTGAGCAAACGCCGCGCCGGATGGCTGCTGCGGCTGAAGAAACTCTTATCCAGCACCGCCACCTTGAGCATCGGGATTTGCAAGCGGGCGATCAAGGCCTTGAGGAAGTCAGGCAGATTGCGGTCATCGAGAATGCAGTCGAACACCATGGCAATCAGGTTGATCACGTCTTCGTCTGCGCCGCCGACAACCCGCGATTTGCCACTTTTGACACTGACCCGCGTCAGCAACTGTTCGAGCTGATTGCGCAGATCGAAATCGTCCTGCGCAGCCAACGCCGGCACGTATTGCTGCAAGTGTGAGAGCAGGCGCAGCAGGTCGCGGGTGCTGATCGGCTGGGCGCAAGCGCTGGGTTCCAGGGTCGGCGCGACACTGCCGCGCACATGCAACAACAACGCCTGCAGCGCGGCGAAGACTTCCTGCACGCTGTCGTCCGCGGGCGGCGGGTCCTGGCTTTCTTCGCTGTCCACCGTGGCCGCCGCACGATCGCTAGCTCGCCGCGCCGGTGCCGGTTTCAGGTCCGGCAACACACCCGTGGCGCTGAGCAGTTGATTGGCTTCGGCATAAAGCTGTTCCGTGCCAGCCAGCACGTAGCGCTCGAACAGTTTAAGCAGGATCAACTTGACCTTGATCTCCACGCCGAGGTTACGTCCGGCTTGCAGGAAATACTCGCAGAGCAGCGCCGGGCCGAGCGGGTTGGTTTGATCGTCAAGGGTGTTGCCGAGCAGCGCGTTGAACCGTGTGCTCAACTGATCGAGCGCGAAGCCATCGCGTTTTAGCACTCGACCGACCATGGTTTCCACCGCCACATTGCGCTCCATGTCATCGGTGCGCGGCGCCAGGTCTTCGTAAATCAGAGAGTGCGGTAGCGTGCTGTGCGTGGAATCGTATTGAGTGAGGCCGACAAAGGCTTCGAAGAACTGCTCGAGAAAGCCGCGCTCGATATTCTTGCGCTTGAGGCGCAGGTCGCGCATGGCTTCAAAAAAGATATTCTGCTCGACGTCGTTGCGTGCGCGGTCGGCCATTTCAAACAAGGTGTCATCGGCGTTATCGAACAGCTCCTGCAAACCTTGGCGAAGTTGCTGGGCAGCCTTGTCGCGAACCTGAAGCAGAATCACAGGCAGGCGGGCGAGCGGCGAGTGATTCGCCTGATCGGTAGCGGCCTTGTGCAAAGGCACTACTTTCCCGTCGTTGTGCATCCAAGCCTCCTGGAACGGTGATTCTTCTTTGAGCAGAAACCTCGAGCGCAGGAGATGTCAAAGCTATGACGTCAAATGCAAGGCGGATTATCTTGCAAAAGATGTCTCCAGCGCCAGAGGCGTCAGGGTTTCCCCTATGTCCGCCTACCTTGCAATGACCGCGCGTTCGCCGGGTTTGCTCACATAAAATCGACCGAATGCAGACCAGCACGCGAGTTCTCGCCTTGGGTTGGTTCGTGCCATGCCCCTATAATCGACCCACTTTGTTTGTGGAGCCCGTTATGCCGAATCTACGTCTCGCCGATTTGACCGCCGAAATCGAAGCCAACGTGCGCCGTGCGTTGCTCGAAGACATCGGCAGCGGCGACATCACCGCGCAACTGATCCCGGCCGAACGCCTGGCCAAAGCCACCATCATTACCCGGGACGCGGCCGTCATCTGCGGCACCGCGTGGGTCGATGCAGTATTTCGCCAACTCGATCCACGGGTGGCCGTGCATTGGCAGGTGACTGATGGCGAGCGGGTGAAACCCAATCAGCCGCTGTTTCATCTGGAAGGCCCGGCCCGTTCGCTGCTGACCGGCGAACGCAGTGCTCTGAATTTTCTGCAACTGCTCTCTGGCGTGGCAACGCATGCGCAATACCTGGCGGACTTCGTGACCGACACTCAGGTCAAGCTGCTCGACACCCGCAAGACCCTGCCGGGCCTGCGCCTGGCGCAGAAATACGCAGTGACCTGCGGCGGTTGCCATAACCACCGCATCGGTTTGTACGACGCGTTTCTGATCAAGGAAAACCACATCGCTGCCAGCGGCGGCATCGCGCAAGCCATTGCCGCCGCGCACAAGATCGCCCCGGGCAAACCGGTGGAAATCGAAGTGGAAAGTCTGGATGAGCTCAAAGAAGCACTGGCGGCCGGCGCGGACATCATCATGCTCGACGAACTGAGCCTGGACGACATGCGCGAAGCCGTGCGCCTGAACGGCGGCAAGGCAAAACTGGAAGCCAGCGGCGGCATCAACGAAAGCACGCTGCTGCCGATCGCCGAGACCGGGGTCGATTACATCTCGATTGGCGCGATGACCAAGGATGTCAAAGCGGTGGATCTGTCGATGCGACTGAGTCTCTAAGACCTTCACGCGATAAAAAACGCCAGCCCGGTTGAGGCTGGCGTTTTTGTTTCAGACCACCAGATTGTTCATCTCGCAATACTCTTGCCACTCTACGCCCAGCACTTCGGCTGCTTCTTTGTGCAGGACAAGACGTTGAGCTTCGAACGCTTCTGGCGTGCTCGTGTACTTGAGTGTCAGCTCCCACGGCTGCAGGCCCTGGGCTTCGGCTTCATCCTCGAACGCCCACTGAATCTCGTCTTTCTGATCGTCGGGACTCAAGCCCTTGATCTCGTCCATCAATTGGGGCACGTCGAGTTTGTATTTCTCCAGCGCTTGTTCGTGACGTTGCTCTTGAGTTAATTCGGTCATGGCGTTCTCGCTGATCATAAGAATGGAGGATGGATCTGGATCATCAAGGATCTCTCTGACGCGGTTTGTCCGGCCTTCGGAACCATTCGGGATCATCTGAAAACTGCTGGGCGATGCTCATGCAGGCACCGAATATAGGACGTTTGCATGACGAATTACACGGCTCTTTACATCTCTCCCACAAAAAGTTGACCTGCGGAACATAACGGTGGATTTCGAGTCATAGCGATGTGCCACTTCGGCACCCTCTCCGCTGTTCACAAGGAAAACCAGTGATGCGCAGCTTTTCGAAGATTTCCTCCATTGTCTCCGTCACCACTTTAATGGCTGCACTGGCTCTGCCGGCCAGTGCAATGGCCGTTGAACTGAGCACCAGCAGCCCCTCCTATGGCGACAAGGTTTCTCTGATTCACAATGATTACGGCAAAGAGGTCGTCATCAGAAGCGACATCAGCATCGATGAACTGAAAAAGATGCGCGACACCGTCAATGATCAGTCGCGCCAGATAGAAGAGCTCAAACGCAACAGCGGTTCGAGTAGCAGTGCCAGCAGCAAGGAAATCGATGAGCTGAAGAACAAAGTCAAAGAGCAGGATCGTGAATTGGACACACTTGGCCGTCAGGTCGAAGACCTCAAGCGCAACAGTGGCTCGAGCTCCAACTCGAACAGCAGCGAGATTTCAAACCTGAAGCAGAAGATCAACGATCAGGATCGGGCGATGGACCAGCTCAAACGCACCGTTGAGGATTTGAGTCGCAAGGTGAAATAAGGAGTTGGTGCCCGAGACAGGAATCGAACCTGCGACCTTCGCGTTACGAGTGCGTTTTTTGGCCCAATGAATATGGGCCAGGCCCAGCATCGACAGGGATCAAACGTCTGGTTGAGTCCGCCGAAACAGACCCGTATAGTCGTTTTTGCTGTCATCCTGCTGTCACGGAAGCTCCGGTATGAAAACCAAGATCACCGCCAAAACCCTCTCGGGCATTCAGCCTCAGGAAAAGCAATTTCGCATACACGACACCGCTCAGCCTGGCCTGTCGATCCGGGTGCTGCCCAGTGGTCACGCCAGCTACATGGTGAGCTGGGGCAGAAACAAGGCCGCCACCCTGGGCCGCGTTGGGATGATGACTCTCGATCAGGCCCGGACCGAGGCCGCGCGCTGGCTTGCAGAAGCGCACGCCCACGGCGCCCCGCTGATCACCGGCAAGAGCAGTCGCCGGGCTGTGCACACGCTCCAGTCATATCTGGAGGACAGCTATTACCCGTGGCTGGAAACCCACCACAAGGCCCACCAGAAGACGCGGCACGCCATAGAGTACAGTTTCGCCGCGCTGATGGGGAAAGCTCTGTCGGAGATAACGCAGCACGATCTGGAAGCGATGCGGGTGAAGTGGCTCGCGGCCGGTCTGAAGGATGCCACGGCAAATAGGAAACTGGCCGCCCTGCGCGGAGCCATTTCCAAGGCTGTCGAGTGGGGGATGCTTGAGCAGCACCCGATGACGAAGCTCAAGCCGATGAGGCTCGACACACGGGGGCGGGTTCGATTCCTGTCAGCGGAGGAGGAACAGCGCTTGCGCCAGGCGCTGGATGATCGAGAAGAGCGAATCAGGGCCGAGCGTGACAGCGCAAACAAATGGCGCGCCGAGCGGAGAAAGGAAGCGCTGCCAGACTTGAGAGAGAGGGCGTTCGCCGATCACCTGAAACCCATGACCATCGTCAGCATAAACACCGGCCTTCGTCGCGGTGAGCTCTTCAATTTGACCTGGGCCGACATCGACCTGCAGCAAAAGACACTGACCGTCGCCGGCGAGGGGGCGAAGTCCGACCAGACGAGGCACATTCCGCTGAATAAAGAGGCTCTCGCGGTGGTGAAGGCATGGAAGGATCAATCAAGCGGCGAAAGGGTCTTTCCCAGCAAAACCGGCGGCGTCATGGATAACGTCAAAAAGTCTTGGGATGGCGTCCTGAAGGCAGCCGGCGTAAGCGGTTTCCGCTGGCACGATCTGCGCCACACCTTCGCGTCGAAACTGGCCATGAAGGGCGTGCCACTCAACACGATCCGGGACCTGCTGGGGCACGCCGACCTCAAGATGACACTTCGCTATGCCCACCTTGCTCCTGACAGCAAAGCAGCGGCAGTGGAGCTCATTTAGAACGGCGGTTCGTAGGGGACAATAGTTCTACTCTCTTTGTTGTCCTCGACATGATTCAGCAGTTCCTGCCACCAGTGCCGAAGATTCTGCCGATCGATTCGCCCCACGCCCGGCACTTCCCAATATTGGGCGTTATCCCCCGTGCCAGGAGTAAGAAAGAATTTCGACGCTTTAATGGTTTCCCATAGGCGCTGCTCTTCATAAGTGATCAGTGAAGGCAGGTAATGACACAGCTGGATAAATCGCTCACTTTCGTCTGTTGACCAAATCTCGCTTACGGCACTAAGCAGCGACATGGGATGTGCTTCGCCGCCAGAAACAAACGGCGCATCTAGGTCGAAAGCTATCTCCTCAATCGCAGCCTCCACCACCCCAGTGATGGATTGACGACGGATGCGTGATATCAACTCGATCATCAGCTTAACCTTTGGATCAAGGCGCAACGTCAACGTCTCTGTCTTACGTGCTCCTTGACTCGGCTTATTTTTCGCCATTCCGCTTCACCCACAAAATTTACGCCTGAAACGAATCCTACCTTTTGCGTCCGCCGAAGTCCACGCGATCACAATCAGCCAGTGATTGCAGTTGACGTGCAATACTTACAGCAATATTATTTTGTTGCACCTTGCCCTGTCGGCAGAGGATTTGGAGATGCCCCATGGAACAAGCAAATCAGATAAGCCCGCTATCGGTGAGCGTCGAAGATGCGGCGCGAATTGTCGGGTATTCGCGCTCTGGTGTTTATGAGCTGATCGCCTCGGGCGACCTGAAGGCGTTCAAAATCGGCCGCCGTCGGTTGATCCTGATGACAGAGCTCAAGGCGTGGGTTGAGCGTGCCGCGAAGGACGGTGCGCGATGATCTTGGAATTTACCGATAAGGAGCAGCTGATGCTTCAGTCCGCCTGCGACACGTTCCAGGCTATGCAAGGAGTGAGTACCACTACCACCGAATACGAACGACTGTGCAAGCGCTGGGAGGAGGAGAAGTCTGCCGTCCTTTGGCTTGTTCTAAGTCGCTTCGTCGACGAGCCGAGCGACAAATGATCAGGGAGAAACTGCGCAGGAATGCGCGAGAAATTGCCAAGGCGGTGCGGGAACACCGCCTGGGCGAAAACACACTGGATAGCACCAATATGAAGGGCAAACTATGACACGCCACTCTTCCACCGAGCAAGACCGCAAGATGATCGAGGCGCTAAGAAACGGCCCAATCTCCTCAGTCGAAGCGGCTCAAATGCTCGACATTGTTCAGCCACCGAGCACCATTCGGCGCCTCAGGAAAAAGGGGCACGAAATCCGCACCTACTGGACGCACCAATCGACTGAGCCCGGTCGACCTCCGCACCGGGTCGCCAAGTACATTCTCATGCGCGAAGCGTCGTAAATCAGAGTTCGCATGGAGGTCTCCTCAATATTGAGGATACCCCCTTGCGCCTGCCTGTGAGCATTTGAATGGCCAGAAAAAAGTCCTACAAGGTCGACTTTGGCGGCGGTCGAGTGCTTGCCCTACCCTATCGACTGTTGATCAGTGACGCCTTCGACAACCTATCGCCCAAAGCAGTAGTGGTGCTGATCAAGCTGGCCAGGAACTACAACGGCAAAAACAACGGCGACCTCGCCTGCACTGTCGCGATGTTGTCGAGCGGACGGAGCATGGATGACAAAACGCTGAGGTCTGCGCTCGAAGAGCTGATAGCCGCGGGCCTGATCGTGAAAACGAGGGAGCACGGTCCTTTCGCAAAGGATGGGAAACACCAGCCGGCACTGTATGCGATCACCTGGGCCGCGATAGACGATTGCCCCGGCAAGAACCTCGAACTTCGCCCGGGCCCGCCCCGCTTCAAGTTCGTTTGATTTCGAAATTGCCGGTGGGATTTTTTCCGGAAAGTACTGGGAATTTTTCCCAGTGGTTAGGGTGGCAATTGTCCGGTTCTGTCCGGTCAAGATTTCTCGCTGATCAACCACTGGGATTTTTTCCCAGTGCCCCCCCAATGAAATCGGGGCCTGTAGCGATCAGGCCAACGGGAAAAAATCCCAGTCTTATATAATTACACCACCATGGGGGTTATTGAATGACCTTGCACGCCATCAAACAGGTCAGCTGCCAGCACGGTTATGCAGGCAAATGTAAGCGAGCTGGAGGCTTCACTTTTCTCGTTGTCGAGTTCCTGCCATGGACGCAGATCGGGATGTGTCGCCCATGTGCGGAAGAGGTACGGAAGGATCTGATCTACCAGGTCGAGAAAGGAAAAGGCCGGTAGTTGACGATCTAACTCGACTCGCTCCCACAGCAAAAAGGCACCACCCCTTTGCAGGGTAGTGCCGTCGATACAACGAAAGTTTCGTAGTTACTCAGTCGGTCTCCGCGGGGCTGAATGGCTGAGCACCATCACGCAGCGCGCGAATCCCGACCATCGCCGCCAGGGCTACGCGCTCAATAAAACCAAGTTCAAGGCAGGTATAACGTCCTCCCATCCCGGACAGGGCGAACCGGATCGCGTCGAACGCTTCAGTTTCGTCAAGGGTCGCTAGGTCGCGCACTTCGCACTCGAAGAAGTCGATACCCTTCTGCCAATCGGCCGCAACGCCGGGATTGTTCCGAGGCCAGTTTACGAGGCGTCCGACATCATCGCGCTGGGTGAAGCTCAGGTCGTCCCGTGATCGAATAGAGGCGCTCATTGGGCCACCTCCACCGCGTCGAGCGACTTCTGCATCTGCTCGACTTCGCTGTCGACGTAATTCGCCCAGTCGTAGCCAAGGAAGCTGCCGAGGCTGGCCAGCTCTTCGATGTCGTGTGACTTGCCGTGCTTCAAATCCTTGCCGATCGCGTTGAAAAGCACCCGCATATTGCTGATGCGTTCGTGCGTGGCGCGCAGAAGCTCAAGGGCTTCGTCGGCGATGCGGGCGGCTGGCTGGCTCATTGCACACCCCCTACACAGATTCCGCGGAATGGCGCGGCGCCTGGCAGAACCTTCACACTGATGTCGCCGAGGATCTTCAGTGGCGCCAACTGCGTCAGCTTGATGTTGGCCGGCAGCTCCATGGTGGTGATGACCTGCCCGTGCGCATCCAAAATTTGGATGGTATTCTGTTTAAATTGCATGACGTTCACCTTCAAGAGTCGTCGTGTGATCGCCAGGCCGCTGTTGACGCAGCGGCCTGGCACTTCTTCTCTGATGGCTCAGATTTGAGCCACCATTTCAACTGTTACTGCTTACCCTTCTCGCTGATCCATCCTGCCGCCCAGCTCATTGGGTCTTTCGTTCCCATCGGCTTGAGTGGCTTGCCATCCCGGGCTGCCTGCCTGCCCTCCTCCTCTGTTTCACCGTGAATCCATACGGTTGTTTGCCTAAAACCAGCTTCGCGCTGACGCTCTTTGTAGATCCTCTGGCGATCGGCCGCAGATAGCGGGCCTTTCGATTCCTCTTTCTTCACAACAACCTCCGTTAGCAGTCACGATAGACCAATAATGAATCATCGTTAGCAGTCACGCAAGAGGAAGGGTGCAAAAAAATTACACCCCCAGAGATGCGCGGACTTTTGCTCACATCTGGATTAGAGATCTGAAAGTGGGAATTCCCGCTTTGCTGTTATCTGTCGGGTTTGCCGACACTTTCGCGAGAAGGTCGTAAAAGGCGGAGAGGTTTACTCCAATGGCGGAAACCTCGACGCGCCACCAATAGTGGGAGACCCAGACTTCCACCACCGGTTGGAGTTACAGACGCATTTGCCTGATCACCTGGCGCGGATCGGCGTCGGCGGCGATCACTGAGGTCGCGTCCCGAGTGAGCTGATCCAGCGCATTCTGCTCGAATTCATCGGCGACCGACGTAGCTCTGCGCAGGATCAGGAGGGCTAGTCCGGGAGGACTTTGGTGTTGGCTGGGTTGGCAGGTAATCGCAATTGACGAACGACATACGGGCTCCGGGTGATGTCCTGAGATTTGAGGACATCGCCAAATGCAGGCAAAGCCCCTGAGAAACCTCGCTGCCACAGGAAAAAATCTCGATTTGCGAGGTTTAGTCGATAACTGTTCACATCTTCGATGTACTCAACTTTGAGCACATCCGTTCACACCATGATCACGATTCGAGCTATCTTTTGGTCACTGTCGAAAATTTAGGAAGGTTCTTATGCTGTTCTGGGAATGGGAACGCTTAGAGTCGTATGTAGAAAAGAACTTTTTCAGAATATCCGATCCAGGGAAGCTCTTGGCTCCGATTCGCAGCGTAAAAATCTGGAGAGACCATAACCTTCGCCTTTTTATGGAGACAAAATCAGCGCAGCACCTGAAAAATAGAGAACAAGAATATCCGCCTGGCACGGTGCGCATGAATGAAGATGCGGTGGAATTTATTAGTCCAGGAGGGGCAACAGCTCGCGCTTATGGTGTAGATATTAGGAATACGAAGAGCCATTCAAATCACCAGCACGGTACGCATGAAACAACTCAGACCTGTTCGCTGCATAATTTTGAGACCGTAACATCTCGAACCGGTACTGTGAGCTACATTTTTGATTGGGTGGCTAATATTGATAAGGGATATTATATCTGGCCAGACATCGCAAAAGACTCAATGCAGGAGATATCAACCCGTACCTTCGGGTACGGCGATGAAGCGGTCACTCTGACGACCACCTCCACGGATGAAAGCGGTTCAAGAAATTGCTTGGATCTCAACATCGGAGGATTTCGGGCGATACTAGGCTCCACTAAGCCTGAAACCGGAAGAGAAAATGTTAAGCCGGGGTATATCCTTTATATAGGAGATCCAGATGAGGAGACCAGGAAGAGAATTCGAGATAGCTTGTCCTTTGCACTTGGATTCCCCATCGTTTATTTGGGGTGCGCAAAATATAGCGAAAAGCAGGAGCTGCTCAGTTTCAAGGCAATAAACGCCTACTCTATGGATGGTAGGGCCTATAACGTTGCTGTTATGCCTCCAGCACCAATCTCCACGCCAGTGGGAAGCAATATGCTCGACAAGGGAAAACTTGAAAAAGTAGCGACCTCTTTTTTTGCTAATTACAACAATTACAGTCTGAGCTCCCTCAATTGGGTTTATTGGCACGCCGTGACAGCACCAGCACACATGGCTGCGGCATATTTTGGCGCAATCATCGAAACGATTCAAAAAAAATATATCGATGGAGAGGGCGCCAAATTCAATAATCTCATTATTCCCAAGCGCGAATACCACACCCTAAAAACAGCTATATTCGAGGCCATTAAGGATTGCGACTTAACACCCGAAATCAGAAAAGTTTTTCATGACAAGATTAGCAATGGGAATACCATATCTCTAAAAGTCAGATCTCAGCGATTCTTTGAGCATATAAATTTGAGCATGGGAGACGCGGAAGTTAACGCATGGCAACGGCGCAACGATGCTGCTCACGGCAACGAGTTAGTAGACGGGGATTACATCTCTCTCATAAAAGATACTAAATTACTAAAGCTAACTCTTCACAGAATTGTTCTAAAGATTACGGGCGCGAGCAGTGAATATTATGACTACTATTCATTAAATTTTCCGATCAGGAGCATTCAATCTGGCGTAACGGAGTGAGACGGACCGGACTCATGAGACCTAATGACCGAAACGTGTCATACCAGCTAGTGCCAGAATTGAGGGATGAAAGAAGGCTCTATAAATGAGCCTTCCTACCTCCCAGCTTAACGGCGCAAAACTATTGCCCTTCCTTTGCACTTTGAATGCCTAAATTTATCGCCTCAAATGTTACACAGACCTTATCGAGCAAGCCAACAGCTTGATCTATTGCAGACGCTGATCGATCAATTCCGACCAATGCGTAAGCGTCATCAATTTTGCTTGAAGGCAAATGAGCATCTCCCAGACGCAAATCATAGACGCCTACCAGCGGACCTAAAATTTTTCTGGCTTCAGCCTCATCATTAATTGCCTTACTTAGCACGGCCTGCAGTAGCTTGATAGATCCTAATGTTTCCTTTGGACCAAGCTTTAGAACACTACGCAAGAATGGAATATCGAATGAATCCGCCGTTAAACGCGCCACGTCCTTTGCCAGAGATAAAATCCCCGATGGAGCAAGCGATCTAAATCTATGAACTCTAGAAAGCACATCTTGCTGGACGTCATGGGGGCGGAACAGTGGAGATCCAAATCCTTTAACGAAAGTTACATCTAACTCTTCAAGAAGCTCTGCAAATCTGGCTTCAGGCGCTATAGTATCAGCAGGCCCTTTTCCCATTTGAGCAGACATCAATTCAGCGGAGACCGGCCCATCTGGTGCCGCGTTGTGCCCATACCACACACGTTGCTGCCACTGTGGTAGCTTCGCGATATCGTAAGCATACACATTAATATAACCACCAGCATTGATACCAAAATGCGTATCGTAATCTGGAGAACATTTCACCCCTCCAGTATTTTTAGAATACCAACTTAGGGAACTGCCTCGAAAACCTAGCAACGCTTCGATAACTTGAGGTTTAAACCACAACCATCTGCCGACATCCTCATTATCCAGTGCCGAAGCAGGGAGGCGCTCGCCGCTTGCATCAACTACATATGCTAAATCTTCAACCGGATCGTCGTCTCTGATTCTCGTACTGCGATCCGCTGGCTCAATCCAGTCCTCTCGCCACAATTCGCCCTCTGTACGATATGCGTAGGGCGTATCCGGTCGTGTGTAAGTCGACGATTTATACTCCGTATTTTCGTCACTCTCGCCATCAAAAATAGGAACATCCTCGCCTTCATCAACGTCAGTTCGCCAAACTTGCATTAAGGCTACGCTCCCCCCCGTCATCCAGCCTCGGGAATCGACTCCAAACACCCGGCTACTAAAGCGTCCCTTGTCATCTTCGACAAGAAGCCCATTTTCTGGCCAAGATAGATAAGAGGGATCGTCGAGTAAAGCCATCCGCTGACGATATTGAGAGATCCTTAGAGCCATGCCTCTAGCGCACAAATAATCACGTAAGTATTCGGACTTAATATCGATTGAAACTACATTGCCTCCTGCATCTCGACGTCGGCGAATGACTTCTTCATACCCCTCGTCAACAGCAAGCCAGACATCACCCTCCTTAAGCAGGCGTAACGCCATTATCAAGTCCTGGTTAATAAACCACTCGCGCTCATGGTTACCATTAAGTGAGTGCACAAGGACCAAATCGACACCGATGGGCTGATCATCATTAAACCAATGAACATCCGCCGGCTTATACGGTAAGTTCTTGTAGGCGCTCGGGCCTGGATTTTTAATCAGCCCAATATCGCTCCAACTTAATCGTTCGCCTATCGCACGATGCTCAAGAGCAACCGCTACACTCCCAACGCAGTCCACTTCTTCCCGCAAACCGATGGTGTTCTTTTCACCTTGAATAACTACTGTTTCACTACGTCTAAGCGGAATCCAAACCGATGCAGATAGACGCCGTCGGCGTACTTCTGCCATCTCGAACCATTCTTGAGACGGATGCTCGCTCATAACCAACCTCCCTTGTTTTTCATTTATATTCCATCAAAAGCGTGTATCCGACGAGGGTAGCATCTCTGGATACACCCTGTAGGCTTCAAAACATTCAGATATCGCCGTGCCCGAAGCATCATTGGACAAATACCTGACAGCAGGTTAGAACAGGGCAATCAGGCCAAGGTAGACGTGAGTGAACCGCATCAAGTTATAAGAGAGGGGGAAAAGCCGGATGCGACTCAATGTCAGCGGTAAACGCATTTTCGGCGATGGAATAAGCTTTGAGGGTGAGTACGCGGTCCTTGAAGCAGTGCTGATAGAGGAGCGAATGATGGTGACATTCGACTGGATGGCCTTTGAGAAGGATGTTCCTGCTCGAAACCTCTTTTGCTATGACCGATCCGGAAACCTTCTATGGCGCGCGCAAGACATCGGAATGGGGATCGTGGATGCCTATACCGGCGTGACGAACGAGGAGCCGCTGTGGGTTGGGAACTTTGCTGGCTTCAGTTGCCGAATCGATGAAGCGTCTGGCCAGGTGCTAGAGACTCGCTTTACGAAATGACTGGCTCACTTTTGGGCCATTCATACAGATGTGGGATTTTCTCACTTTGCCCTGTCCGCGAACTACCGAGGATTTCTCGGTAGTTCGAACCCCCTCATATCCGGGGTATTACCCCGCTGGGGGAAGATGTGCTCAAAACTGAGCGCATCGAGTACGCGACACGTTTTCATAATTCGCAAAACGTGTCGCGACACCTGCCATACCGAAATGGGAGGTCAGGTCCAGCCCCCAACGGGGGTTGGATCGCTCAACTTCCCCCCATTGGGGGGTGTTCCTCAAGTTGAGGAAGTCCCGCCACTCCACGGCAATTTCCCAACCTTCATTGCAGGATGAATGACTGGGCTGAAAGTTCAGCCGTGTATCACTTTGGCTGTCGCCAACTTACTGCAACAAAAATTCTCCCTTCTCGACCAGCAAAACCAACTATTTCAGTCCCATTCCGTCCTGTTACGTGTAGCACCTGAGGTGCACCCAAAAAACACTGGATATAAGATCAGATCATGCCTAATGTGGGTTTGAAGCTTATTCGAATCCACTCGAGGCCATCCCATGAACACAGCCAAGACCGCTCGAGGTCGACAACACAAACCGACTCGCTCAGAGGTAGCCGCGGCGTGGGGTCGCCTGCGCGACGCTGCCAGCGAAGGAAGCATCCAGGCATCCGCCCTCCTCATCGCGCTTGCGGAAAACAAACCGGTCATTGCCATGGAATCGCCCTCCGCATGACTGAGCGCGACAAGAGCGGGAAATGGAAGCCCGGGCAGTCAGGCAACCCAGGTGGGCGCTCCGGGCAAACACAGGAACTTCGCGCTCGACTTGCCGAGGGTGCGGACGCAGTTACAAAGAAGGTGCTCGCGGCTGCCAAGAAGGGCGATATGCAAGCCTGTCGACTGATCCTTGAACGCCTTGTCCCGCCAATCAAACCGACCTCCGAGCCGGTGCAATTTGAACTCGACGATACAGACCTACCGAGCGCAGCCAAATCAATCATGCGTGCAGTTGCCGGCGGACAACTCGCGCCCGACCAAGGAAAGTCACTCATTGAAGGCTTGGGCGCCGTCGCCCGAGTGATCGAGGTTGCCGAGCTTCAAAAGGCCGTCGAAGAACTCCGCACGCAAATGGAGGGAATGCAGCAATGAGCATCAAGTCATTGAAGGCAGAACTACAAAGGATCGCCCAGAAGATCGGCGCCGCAGATGAAACAGTGCTGCTGATTGTGCTCGCAGTGATCCGAGCGCATACCAGAGAGATCCAAGCGGAAGAAGACTTTCCGAAAACCGCTGGGCACCAGGTCGACTATCGAATTCAAGGGCAAAGCGTATCGCTCTTCTTCCCCTTCGCAGAGATGGATAGCGACCAGGGTGAGCAAATGGCGAAAGCCATCATTCTTCACACTCGACAAATTGAGCGCGCCGGCCGGACAGCTCAAGTCGGCATTCTCGATATACGCGCCGCGCCCGAGGAAGGGGCTTGGATCGTTACCTGGCCTCCTGAAGGTGTCTCGATTGAGCAGCACGCTGCAGAGCTATATCAACGGATCGTGGAGGCGCGTAATGAACATCCGTAACCAAATCGCCCGCCTGAAGCAGACCGCCGGCGACTCCCAGTTTAGCAGCGACGTTCGGCAGATCAGCCAGCTGATGGACGAGTTGAGCGCCGAAGCCGTCGGCGGCGCCGCTGTCACTGGCGAAGTATCTCTCCTCGAAACTTTCAACGCCTCTACGTCCTCCGTCTGCCCCACTCCAACCCCAAACAATCCAAAGGTAACGCGATGAAAATCGGCAAACGCTCAGTTCTCAAGGTCGGCTTGGCCAACCTCCACTACTCCGAATACGAGCACTCTCGTATTGAGTCTCACACCTTCTCCATCCAACGTGCGGACGGGACCAAAGGTGTATGGCAAGCCGGCGGTTTGATGAAGTCCGCTCGCCAACTTCAAACACTCGCGCTGGAGACCTTCAAAGACTTCGGCGAAGAGATCGTCTCGATCCGGGAAAACAAAGATTTCAACGCGTCTGCGATCGAGCGATTGAGCAAAGAAAAAATCGAGGCTGTTTCAGCCGCGCTCCTTCCAGCTATGCAGTCGGTTGCAAAGGATATGCGCACACTCGCAGAAACCGTCACCCAAGGCTTCTCCCCTGTCACTCCGCGCGCGAGTAGTGACATCGCGGGCTTTCTCGCAGACCAAGAGCTAAGAGCGCTTGTGCGCGAACTCAGTCCAGAAGAGCGCCGCAACCTCATGTCTGAGGCTCGTCAAGGTGGTCATCCCGATATCGTCGAAGCAGTGTTGAGAGCAAACCCGATGCTCTCCGGCATCAACTCTGAAGCAGCAGCGAGCCTTTCCCGAGCAGGCATTGCCGCCTCCCGCGCTGATGACCTTGAGGCTCTTCGCCAAATGCTGGCCGTCTACGACGATGTACTTGCTACCACTTCGCAGGTCGGCGTATCGCTCAGTGGAATGGTTGCGAACTCAACTGGCTATGCAGGTCGATTTGAAAAGTGGCGATCGGGTTGTGCCGGCTCAGAGGCGTTGCGCGCTTGGCTGGAAATGATCCCAGCTCGAGGCAAGCCGAAGGCTACGGAGGAAGAATCCGAAGCCGCGTAAGCGGTTCGACTTGCGGCCGTCACGGTGCGGCCGCCAACTGGGAGCAAATACCTTGACCACTTACCAGGAACGCTTCGCCGAGGCGTGCAAGACAACCCTCTTTGCACCCTACACGCTGAAACAAGGCCCTGATTCTGGCTACGTCGTGTGGGATGTCCAGCACGTCCGCGACGGCCAGAAGGTGACGATTGACGGGCCGTTCTTCACCGAGGACGAAGCCCGGGTTTCGGCCGACCTTCTGCGCGGAACCTTCAGGGGTGCCAGGGCATACCAGGGGATTTACGAACGGATCTGGAACTACGACCCGCGGCAAGAACAGGTGACGGTCGACCAGGCGCGTATGTCGCGCTCGCTTCTCGCAATTCGACTGGGTGTTGCGGAACCCATCAACAGCGCACAGGGCGCCAAGGAGTAAACCATGGCTATGGCCACCAACTACGGCGCCAAAACCCGAATCCTGCTGGGCGGCTCGGCCGGCAAGCTGTTCGGGCGCGAACACATTTACGAACTCTCCACCGGCGACACGCGAGAGGCTGTGAAGGCTATCGACGTTAACCACCCTGGGTTCGTGAAGTACCTCGCTGATGCAAAACGGAAGGGTCTTGAATTCGCCGTGTTCCGGAACCGAAAGAACATCAGCGAGCGAGAACTGAAGATGGGTGGCGCTCAGGAGATCCGGATCGTCCCGGTAATCGCTGGGAGCAAGCGTGCAGGTCTGTTTCAAACTGTACTTGGCGTGGTTCTGATCGCCATGAGTTCAGTTACGAACGGCGCGACCTTAGCACCAGGGATTGCACTCGCCGCCGGCGGAGTCATCCAGATGCTTAGCCCTCAAGCGACTGGTCTTAAGCAGAGTGCATCTCCCGATAATTCACCGAGCTACAGCTTCGGATCTGCGCGAAATACAACGGCCAGCGGCAACCCGGTACCGATCTGCATCGGCGAACGCCGGTGGGGCGGGATGATCATATCGGCTTCGATCTACGCTGAGGACAAGACGTAATTAACTTAAGCAGACAAAGAGATCCGCAACAAGCATCAGCAGCAAATCCTCGCATCGAGCTATAAACAAAAAAACCGGCCATTAGCCGGTTTTTTTCGCATCAGCATTTAAGCCTGATGCATATGCATGGATGGCATTGGTACCACAGTAGCGAACAAGCTAGCACCTATGGCGGTCAGAACAAACCACATACTTTTAATCATTAATTTATTCATATAGACCCCCTTATTATAAGTATTATTTTCAAAACTAGGCATTGCGTTTTTTTCATCGTTTAAAGCTAAATATTGCGTACAAATCAAACACATAAATGCCATGGCCATAGCTATCGCTTGAGGAATCGAACCTATCCCACCACCCGAAGTCGTTTTTAACCTACCGGTTAAGTTCGCCAATTATATCAATACAATTAGCTTTTGTCAATCAAAATATTGACAACCATGAATAAATAGTATCTAGAATCACGTTTTGCGGGGTATGCCTGAGCTGATACGCGCAAATTCGTCTTCATTTGCGCAATTTGCTTGATAAGTGACACTCATAGTGCAACAGTATTAGTAGAACACCTTAACTGATACGGACAGCACATCATGTTCATCCGCGCATACCTCCGAGCATCAACCGAAGAGCAGGACGCCGGCCGCGCCCGCGCATCGCTCGAGCAATTCGCCACCGACCACAACAAGGTGATCGCGAGCGTGTACCTGGAGAACGCCAGCGGCGCGTCGGCAGATCGGCCTGAGCTGCTGCGCCTGCTCAAAGATGCGCGCAAGGGTGACGTCCTGCTGGTGGAGTCGATAGACCGCCTCTCCCGCCTTCCTGTGGAGGATTGGCAGAAGCTCAAGGCTGCGATCGACTCCAAAGGCTTACGCATCGTCGCGCTCGATCTGCCGACCAGTCACCAAGGAATGAAGGACACCAAAGGCGACGAGTTCACCGGCCGAATGCTGGGCGCGATCAACTCGATGCTGGTGGAGATGATGGCGGCGATCGCGCGCAAGGATTACGAGCAGCGCCGCGAGCGGCAGGCCCAGGGCATCGAGAAAGCGAAAGCCGCCGGCAAGTACCAGGGCCGGCCGGTGGACGCTGATCTGCACAAGCGCGTTTCGGAACTGCTCGGCGCCGGCCTGGGTATTCGCGCAACCGCTCGGCACGCCAACTGTTCAACGACGACGGTACTGAGAATTAGAGAAAAAGCTACCGTCTGAAAACTATGGCTGCGGCAACGGTGGCAGCTTTGGCAAAGGCGGCAATGGAAATGACGGTACAGGTAAGGCGGGGAGAGGGGGCGGCGGCGGGCGATGCCCAAGCCTTATTGCCAGTTCGCGCTGAGAAGAAGACAGCGCCGGCCAGATCATATGAACGCTCGATAACTTCATCTCCCGCAGGTCCTTTTTATGCTGATCGCGCCGAAGGGCAACCTTGAAAAAAGAAGGGCTATGGTCGATGTCGTTCTCCTTCAGCCTCCACAGAACCACGAAGGCGAATTTCGGAGAAAGGTACCCATGACCTTGATAGTAGCGAAGTGCGTTAGCGAGTATTGAGCCGCCCTCTGCGTCGGCGAGCTTCTGCAGCGATCGCAAGCAAGCATCGTCGCGCATCTTCTGTGTCAAACGATCCAGCTTTTTCTGCGTGTCCTTTGCGGAGAGCTTACGGCCCGCTTCAAATACCGAAACACCGAATCTGAGGATGCACTGAGAACCCACCCAAAGCGCGTGGCCTGTGAGCGCGTTTCGAATCTCAAACTGATAGCGGAGCGACTCCTGATCACAAAGCTCACACGTCTCAGTCGGGTGCTCGTGATCCCTCACCACGTCCTTAAAAGACCACTCCTCGAAGGCCTCAGGCAGCGTCTTGCCTACAGACAGCGGAATGATGTTTTCCCAGACTCGCTGCGGGTAACTCCCCATGACCTGGCTCCTACTTCGTCCTTGCTTGATCGGAGTCGGCGCATTGCGAATCCGCCCTTTCCGCACCACGTTATCGAGCGGAATGCTGTCACCTTGCTGTCACAAGCTTTTTTAGAAACTGATCAGTAGCCGGCAAGTCCTTATTTTACTGGTGCCCGAGACAGGAATCGAACCTGCGACCTTCGCGTTACGAGTGCGCTGCTCTACCGGCTGAGCTACACGGGCGGTGGGCTAAACCTAGCACCGCTCTTGAGGTCCGGCAACTCGGGGCTTGGTACGGTTGATTTCAACAGACAAAAAAATGCCCCGCCGTTTTCACGGCGGGGCATTTTTATTGCGCTAACGCTGCGGGGTGTTTAAACGCCCGAAGCCTTGGCAGCTGCCACGTCTTTGATGGACAGCTTGATACGGCCGCGGTTATCCACGTCCAGTACCAGCACTTCCACTTCCTGACCTTCTTTCAGAATGTCGGTCACTTTCTCAACACGAGCATCGCTCAGCATCGAAATGTGAACCAGACCGTCCTTGCCCGGCAGGATGTTGACGAATGCACCGAAGTCGACGATGCGCTCAACCTTACCGACGTAGATCTTGCCGATCTCGGCTTCAGCGGTAATACCCAGAACACGCTGACGAGCTGCTTCAGCCGCTTCCTTGGTTTCGCCGAAGATCTTGATCGAACCGTCATCTTCGATATCGATCGAAGCCTTGGTTTCTTCACAGATCGCACGGATGGTCGCGCCACCTTTACCGATAACGTCACGGATCTTGTCGGTGTCGATCTTCATCGCGATCATGGTCGGAGCGTTGGCCGACAGCTCGGTACGCGACTGGCCGATGATCTGGTTCATCTGACCGAGGATGTTCAGGCGCGCTTCCAGGGCTTGGCCCAGAGCGATTTCCATGATCTCTTCTGTGATGCCCTTGATCTTGATGTCCATCTGCAGTGCGGTAACGCCTTTGGCAGTACCGGCTACTTTGAAGTCCATGTCGCCCAAGTGGTCTTCGTCGCCCAGGATGTCGGTCAGGACTGCGAATTTCTCGCCTTCCTTAACCAGACCCATGGCGATACCGGCAACCGGTGCCTTCATCGGTACACCAGCGTCCATCAGGGCCAGGGAAGCGCCGCAAACGGAAGCCATCGAGCTCGAACCGTTGGATTCAGTGATTTCCGAAACCACGCGAATGGTGTACGGGAACACGTCAGCGGCAGGCAGCATGGCCGAAATCGAACGACGGGCCAGACGGCCGTGACCGATTTCACGACGACCTGCACCACCCATGCGACCACATTCGCCCACCGAGAACGGAGGGAAGTTGTAGTGCAGCATGAACGGGTCTTTTTTCTCGCCTTCCAGAGTATCCAACAGCTGTGCGTCACGGGCTGTGCCCAGCGTCGCGACGACCAGAGCCTGGGTTTCGCCACGGGTGAACAGAGCCGAACCGTGGGTCTTCGGCAGAACGCCGACTTCGATGTTCAGCGGACGTACGGTGCGGGTGTCACGGCCGTCGATACGTGGCTTGCCGTTTACGATGTTTTCGCGAACGGTGCGGTATTCGATTTCACCGAAAGCCGCTTTGACTTCGCTGGCAGAAGGCTGGCCTTCTTCGCCGGACAGCTTGGCAACAACCTGGTCTTTCAGCTCGCCCAGACGTGCGTAGCGGTCAGCCTTGATGGTGATGGTGTAAGCCTGGGAGATCGCTTCGCCGAATTCGGCACGGATCGCGCCCAGCAACTCGGTGGCTTCTAGAGCAGGAGCCCAGGTCCAGGTTGGCTTGGCAGCTTCGGCAGCCAGCTCCTTAACGGCGTTGATCACAACCTGGAACTCGTCTTGAGCAAACAGTACCGCGCCCAGCATCTGGTCTTCGGTCAGCTCTTTGGCTTCCGACTCAACCATCAGCACAGCGTCCGAAGTACCGGCAACGACCATGTCCAGGCTCGAAGCAGCTTGTTGCTCGTAAGTCGGGTTCAGCAGGTAGCCGGTGCTTTCGTGGAAAGCTACACGAGCGGCGCCGATCGGGCCGTCAAACGGGATACCCGAAATGGCCAGGGCAGCCGAGGTACCGATCATCGCAGCGATGTCCGGATCGGTCTTCTTGCTGGTGGAAACGACGGTGCAGACAACCTGCACTTCGTTCATGAAACCTTCTGGGAACAGCGGACGGATCGGACGGTC
>NZ_JBIUWM010000022.1:86178-91085 GCF_044743445.1 Pseudomonas sp. NPDC087615
CGGCAAGTCAGGGTTTCTTTCTCGGAACGACGGCCTACACGCTTGAAGAAACCGCCAGGGATCTTACCGGCAGCGTAAGTCATTTCCTGGTAGTGAACGGACAGAGGGAAGAAGCCCTTGCCCGGATCAGCTTGCTTGGCACCAACAACAGTCACCAATACGCTGACGTCGTCGTCAACGGTGACCAATACTGCGCCGGAGGCCTGACGGGCGATACGGCCAGTCTCGAGGGTAACGGTCGACTGACCGAACTGGAATTTTTTGATTACCGGGTTCACGGTGTCCTACCTTCTTTTGTGGCTCTTGGGGGAACTGGTTTCTTGCGAAATTCTTGGGCAATGTCGGGAGTCGGCCCAACGCCTGTCCAGGGTAAAACGTGTATCCAGATAAAACTTGAGGCTGGAAGCCTGCAAGGCGCCAGCGGTAAACCGCTGACGCCTGACAGACAACCAACCTCATAGCGCAATCGCTGATTAGCGACGCAGACCCAGGCGACCGATCAGAGTCTGGTAACGACCCAGATCCTTGCCTTTCAGGTAGTCCAGCAGCTTGCGGCGCTGGTTTACCATGCGGATCAGACCACGACGGGAGTGGTGATCTTTACCGTAGTCCTAGAAGTGACCTTGCAGTTTGTTGATGTTGTGGGTCAGCAGAGCAACTAGCACTTCTGGCGAACCAGTGTCACCAACAGCTTGCTGGTAGTCAGCAACTATTTGAGCTTTTTCTTGAACGTCGAGAGCCATGAGGCAATCCTTTTATCAGGAAACTGTTTCAAGGAAACAGCTTCAACAGGCCAGGGACAAATCCCTGTATCTATAAATGAGTCGTGACCGTGCCTGTTAACAGCCACACTCGCCGACCTGCTGTTACACAGGCCGGTTCCGGTCATTCTGACCGAATCAAGCGACGTGGCGCGATGCGCCCGTCTTCGCTCACTTCACCGATACCGATGAAGCGACCATTGTGATCCTGTACCCGCACCATGCCGAACTTCGGAGCATCCGGAGCACGAACCGGTTGGCCGTTAAGCCAGTAGAACGCACTCGCTTCAGAGAAGTGCAGCAACGGCCAATCCAGCAGGCCGCTGTCCGATGGCATCAGGAAGCGGTCGACCGCTTCGTTGCCGCCTTCGGCATGTACGGCTTCCAGCTCTTCGAGAGTCACGGTCTGCGCCAGGGTGAAAGGCCCGGCCTGGGTACGGCGCAATTCTGCGACGTACGCACCACAACCGAGTTGCTCACCGATATCCTCCACCAGGGTGCGAATATAGGTGCCCTTGCTGCAATCCACCGCAAGGCGCGCAGTATCGCCCTCGAAGGCCAGTAATTCCAAGCGCGCAATAGTAACAGAACGCGGTTCGCGCTCCACTACTTCGCCTGCACGAGCCAGCTTGTACAGCGGCTGACCATCTCGCTTGAGCGCCGAGTACATCGGCGGTATCTGACTGATTTGACCGCGAAATTTCGGCAGAACCGCCTCGACATCGGTGCGACCAACGGTCACCGGACGCTCCTGCAAAACCTCACCTTCGGCATCTGCCGTGGTGGTGGTCTTGCCCAGTTGCGCCAGGGTTTCGTAACCCTTGTCGGAATCGAGCAGATATTGCGAAAACTTGGTGGCCTCGCCGAAGCACAGCGGCAAAACGCCAGTGGCCAGCGGATCGAGACTGCCGGTATGCCCAGCCTTTTCGGCGTTGAGCAACCAGCGCACCTTCTGCAACGCGGCGTTGGAGGTGAACCCCTGCGGCTTATCGAGCAGAATGATACCGCTGACGTTACGACGGATACGTTTGACCTGAGCCACCGAATTACTCCTTGGTGTCTTCAGGTTCAGCAACTGCCGGGTGCTGATTGTCTTCAGCCACGGCGCGCTCGATCAGGGCCGACAGGTGCGCACCACGCACGACGCTTTCGTCGTAGTGGAAGTGCAATTGCGGCACGCTGCGCAACTTCATTTCGCGGGCCAATTGCATACGCAGGAAACCTGCGGCGGCATTCAGTACCTTGATGCTTTGCGCGATGTCTTCGGCATTGTCCTGCCCCATCACGGTGATGAAGATCTTCGCGTGACCGACGTCACGGCTGACTTCCACAGCGGTAATGGTGACCAGGCCGACGCGCGGATCTTTGACTTCACGACGGATCAGTTGGGCCAGCTCACGCTGCATCTGATCGCCGATACGTTGGGTGCGGCTGTATTCTTTTGCCATGATTTGTTACCTGTTACTGCCCTACGGTGAAACCCGCAAGGTCTGAAAGCGGCAAACGCCCGGCCTGACAGAAGCCAGACCGGGCGTTGCGTTTAGAGTCCGAGTAATGCGCCACACATTGCAGTGCGGCCGACCATCACGGCTCCTGAAGTGCGCGAGTTAGAGGCTGCGAGCAACCTGAACCTTCTCGTAAACTTCGATCTTGTCGCCAGCTTTGACGTCGTTGTAGCTCTTGACGCCAATACCGCACTCCATGCCGGCACGTACTTCGGAAGCGTCATCCTTGAAGCGGCGCAGGGATTCCAGCTCGCCTTCGAAGATAACGATGTCTTCACGCAGTACACGGATCGGACGGTTACGGTGCACAACACCTTCGATCACCATGCAACCAGCGATCGCGCCAAACTTCGGCGAACGGAACACGTCACGCACCTCGGCGATACCCAGGATGTTCTCGCGAACATCGCTGCCGAGCATACCGGTCAGGGCTTTCTTGACGTCTTCGATGATGTCGTAGATCACGTTGTAGTAACGCATATCCAGACCTTCCTGCTCGACGATCTTCCGTGCGCCAGCATCGGCACGCACGTTGAAACCGAACAGTACAGCGTTGGAAGCCAGTGCCAGGTTAGCGTCGGACTCGGTGATACCACCGACACCGCCGCCCACTACGCGCACTTGCACTTCGTCGTTGCCCAGGCCATTCAAGGCACCGTTCAACGCTTCCAGCGAACCACGGACGTCGGATTTGAGGACGATGTTGAGCGTCTTCTTCTCGGCCTGACCCATGTTTTCAAAGATGTTTTCCAGCTTGCCGGCGTGAGCGCGAGCCAGTTTGACTTCGCGGAACTTGCCTTGACGGAACAGAGCCACTTCACGGGCTTTCTTCTCGTCAGCCACTACGCTCATCTCGTCGCCAGCGTCCGGGGTACCGTCCAGGCCGAGAATCTCGACAGGGATGGAAGGACCGGCTTCCTTGATTGGCTTGCCGTTCTCGTCGAGCATGGCGCGAACGCGACCATAGTTCGAACCGACCAGCACCATGTCGCCTTGGCGCAGGGTACCGTCTTGGACCAGCACAGTTGCAACCGGGCCACGACCTTTATCGAGACGCGATTCAACCACGACACCACGGCCAGGAGCCGAAGGAGTCGCTTTCAGTTCGAGAACTTCAGCCTGCAGCAATACGGCTTCGAGCAGTTCGTCCACGCCAGTACCGACTTTCGCCGAAACCGGTACGAACGGCGTATCACCGCCCCACTCTTCCGACGTCACACCGTGAACCGACAGTTCGCTGCGGATGCGATCAAGATCAGCACCCGGCTTGTCGATTTTGTTCACTGCAACCACCAGTGGAACGCCAGCCGCTACAGCGTGCTGAACAGCTTCAATGGTCTGCGGCATTACGCCGTCGTCGGCTGCAACAACCAGAATCACGATGTCGGTCGCCTTGGCACCACGAGCACGCATTGCGGTAAACGCGGCGTGACCCGGGGTATCAAGGAAGGTGACCATGCCGCGTTCGGTTTCAACGTGGTAAGCACCGATGTGCTGGGTGATACCGCCGGCTTCGCCAGCAGCAACCTTGGCACGACGGATGTAGTCGAGCAGCGAAGTCTTACCGTGGTCAACGTGGCCCATTACGGTCACGACTGGCGCACGGGAGAACGACTCACCTTCAAACTTCAGGGACTCGGCCAGGGAATCTTCCAGAGCGGTGTCGCTGACCAGGGTCACTTTGTGGCCCAGTTCTTCGGCTACCAGTTGAGCAGTTTCCTGATCAAGCACCTGGTTGATGGTCGCTGGAGTACCCAGTTTGAACATGAACTTGATGATTTCAGCAGCCTTGACCGACATCTGATTGGCGAGATCGCCAACGGTGATGGTCTCGCCGATCTGCACATCACGCACGACAGGGCCGGTTGGGCTCTGGAAACCGTGAGCGTTACGCTTCTTCAGCTTGGACTTGCCGCGACCACCACGACGGAAGCCGTCGCTCTCTTCGTCGGTAGTACGTGGCGCGACACGTGGCGCTGGCGCTTTTTCTTTGACCGATGCGCGATGCGGAGCGTTTTTACGCTCGCCGTCACCACCGCCACTGCGACGATTGTTGTCGTCGGCACGTGGTTTGTCCGGACGACGCTGTTCGTTCTGCTTGTTACGAGCGTCAGCAGACGGTGCTGGAGCAGCGGCGGCCACCGGTGCGCTTTCGCGTACTGGTTGGGCAGCTGCAGCCGGCGCCGAAACGGCGTCGTTGGTAGCGGTTTTGGCAGCAGCAGGCTGGCGACGCGCTTCTTCTTCGGCGCGTTGCTTGGCTTCTTCTTCAGCCTTCTGACGCGCAGCATTTTCTACTGCGCGACGCTCATCCAGTTCACGCTTGCGCTCGGCTTCGATTTCTTCCGGGCTACGCTGTACGAAAACTTTCTTTTTGCGAACTTCAACACTGATGCTCTTGCTACCAGCCACGCGCAGGGTGCTGGTGGTTTTACGCTGCAGCGTGATCTTGCGTGGTTCTTCCACTTTCGCCTTGTGGCTGCTTTTCAAGTGAGTCAGCAAAGATTGCTTCTCACTGTCAGTCACATTTTCTTCGGCGGCGGTGTGCGGCAGACCTGCCTCACGCATCTGCTGCAACAGGCGCTCTACCGGTGTTTTGACCTCATCGGCCAGTTGTTTAAACCTGAATTTCGTCATTCACATA